>CAYLTU010000051.1:6871-25052 GCA_964386465.1 uncultured Rhodospirillaceae bacterium | reverse complement strand
TGCCGGTGAATTTGTTGCGCGTGTTGCCGCCGTGGGAAAATACGGCGCGCAGCCCTGCGATGCGTTTCCGGTTCGTCTCCGGAAGGACCTCGTAGGCGGCATACGCGCTGTTCGCCAGCATGTATGCCGCCTACGACGCGCTGCCGGAAGACCTCAAGCAGCGGGTCGGCGAGCGGCTCGGGGCCTTCACCTATGGTGGCCGCAAGAAGGCGACCGCATTGCTCGACGAAGAGGACCGCGACTGGACGCCGGTCTGGCACCCGATCCTCCGTACGCATCCGGAGACGAGCCGCAAGGGGCTCTTTTTCGACCCCGGCAAGATCGTCGCCGTCGAGGGACTGCCGGAAGACGAGAGCGAAGCGCTGATCGAGGAACTGACCGGCTACATGATCCAGCCCGGCGGCGAATACCGCCATCAATGGCACAAGGGCGACGTGGTGATCTGGGACAATCGCTGCACCTGCCACCGCGCCGCGGCCGACTACCCGCTGGAAGAAGACCGCATCCACTGGCGCGTGTCGATCAAGCCGGTGGAATAGGGAAAGGCGTTACCCGGCTGTATCGTTACGGCGTTGGATCGAAATCGTTGGCCGGGACGATCTGGCCAAGACCGCGGAGATAGCCGACCAAAGGCTTCAAATTCTCATCGAAGGGCATCTCGTCGAGCGTGACCACGTTGCCCTTTTCGATAACGGGGCAGACATAGGCGGTCGTGCCCTGCGGGAAGAGCTTGCCGAGCCCTTCCAGGATGCCGCCGTCGAGACTGGCGTAACGCTCCTCGTGGAGGACCTCGCGGAAACTCTCCACGTCGGTCACGATTCCAACCGGCTCTCCGGTGTAGTGGGCGATGTATTGGCGTACCCGGAAATATCGGAAGAATTCCGAGACCAGCACGTGGAAACCGCGTTCCGCCAGCTGTTCGATCCGTGTCAGATAGTCGGCCGTGTCGGTGTCGCGCTTGTCGACGAGTTCCTTCATCGTGATCTCGGCGAGGTGGATCGTGCGCTCCGGGTCGATTTCCGATTCCGCCAGGAAACGGTTCTGAGCGTAATCGAACCGCGCTATCTCGGTGTCCGTCACCGGATCGAAGGCGCCCCGCATGGCCAGGACGCTTTTCTTGTAAAGCGCTTCCGCCGGAACCAGGGCCGTGCCGTCGGGTCCGAACAGGATCGCCGGGGTCAGGCTCGCCTTGACCAATTCCAGCGCCATCTGCCGGTTATCCAGATAGCCCAGCGCGGGCCCGCTGAACTCGACAAGGTCGATCTCGACCCGGCCCCACTTCAGATTGTCCAGGAGACCGCGCATCAGACGCTTGGGGTCGTCGGCATGCATGAAGGCGCCGTAAATCAGATTCACGCCGAGAATGCCAAGCGCGTCCTGTTGCTCCAGATTGGTGTCGTCGAGCATGCGGACATGGACGACGATGTCGTCCGGCTCCAACTCGGGCGCCCGCTGCAGCCGGATACCGATCCAACCGTGACATTCGCTTCGTCTCTCAAAGCCTTGCGCCGCGACCGTGTTGGCGAAGGCGAAGAAGCGAGAGCCCTTCGGACGGCTGTCCTTGATGCGCGAGACGATCAGGTCGTATTCCTGCGCCAGCATGCGTTCGCAACGGGCGCGAGAAACATAGCGCCCGTCGTCGTCGGCGCCGTAGATCGCGTCGCTGAAATTCGTATCGTAGGCCGACATCGTTTTGGCGATCGTGCCGGCCGCTGCGCCGGCCTGAAAAAACCAGCGGGCGACTTCCTGTCCCGCTCCGATCTCGACGATGGTCCCGTATTTCAACTCGTCGAGATTGATCGCGAGGGCCTTCTCGATCGTGCTGTGCGTATCCGCCGGCATGCCGTCCGTCCGCTGGTTGCAGGCTAGTGTGATGATTCTGATGTTTGTCGCATAAGATGCGACAAACTTTGGGATATGAATCACACTAGATTCAAAAAGTTGGTGTGCTGATTCACGTGAAATTCAATGGGTCGAATTTCACGATCGGTACACTAGGTTAGTAGCGCAAAATAGACGGTACGTCGCGACTCTTTTACGCCACCGTTACGCCGATATCGCTGTCGACGAACAATGTGACGCCGTCCGCGGTGCTTTCGAACACGCTATAACCCTGGCCGCCGATCGTTGCCGTCCCGGCGTCTGTCCAACCGGTTCCGGCGTCGACCGTATCTCCGCTGTCGCCGTCGACGATCAGGCTGTTCGCCGTACCGGTTTGAGCGTTCACGCCTTCCGTCGATTCCACCAGGGTCGCGATGTCAAGCGTGAGCGCATTGTCGCCGCTGCCGGTGATGTCGACCCCTTCCATTCCCGTAAGGCGGCCGGCCGGGAGGGGAGTCAGGTCGAAGCTCGCGCCCGCACCAGTGAGGCGTAGCGTGTCGAACCCGTCGTCGCCGGCGATGGTATCGGATCCGTCGGCTTTTCCCTTGAGCAGGAAGACGTCGTCGCCGAACCCGCCGGTCAGCAGATCGTTGCCCGAGCCGCCGTCGATGGTGTCGTCTCCCGCCGATCCGGTGATCGTATCCTTGCCGCCGCCGCCTTCGATCGCATGGATGTTCGACAGGGCCGTGGCGCCGAAGTCGAATTCGTTGACGCCGGAATGGCCGCGGATCACGTTCGTACCGCCGCCGCCGTCGATTGCCTCGACACTCTCGGCGCCCGCGTGGATACGCAGGCCGATCGTGTCGTCGCCGGCACCGCCTTCGATCCGGTCGAATCCGGCACCGCCGGAAACCGTATCGCTGCCGCTGCTTGTCCCGGTATAGGTAAACAGATCGTCGCCCATGCCGCCGGCCAGAACATCGTTCCCGCCACCGCCATCGATCGTGTCCGATAGCGACGTTCCCGTTATCGTGTCGTTGCCGCCGCCACCTTCGATCCTGGCGATGTTGTTCAGTGGCGTGGCGCTGAAGTCGAGCAGGTTCGCGCTCGAATCGCCTCGAATGACGTTCACGCCGCCGCCGCCGTCGATCTCCTCAACCGTGTCCAGCCCGATAAAGGTCCGCAGTCCGATCGTGTCGTCGCCGGCGCCGCCGAGGATGCGGTCGAACCCGTCGCCGCCGGTAACCGTATCGCCGCCGCTGTTCCCGCCCGTATAGGTGAAAATGTCATCGCCCGCATTGCCGACCAGTATGTCGTTGCCGCCGTTCCCGGTCAGGATGTCGCCGCCGCCGCCGCCGATCAGCGTATCTTTCCCGGCGCCGCCGACCAGCGTTTCGCCGGCGCCTGCCGCGACATCCACCGCGACACTTGCCGAGGCTGTGCCGCCGTTTCCGTCATCGATCGTGTAGTCGAAACTCGCGGTGCCGTTGAAGTTCGCATCCGGCGTAAACAGCACGTCGCCATTGGCATCGAGGGCCGCCGTGCCATTTGCGGCGTTCTGCACCGATTGAAGGGTCAGAGGATCGCTATCCGGATCGGAGTCGTTGGCCAGGAGGGACGAGGTCAGGATAGTCGTGGCCGTATCTTCCGTCGCCGCGGCGTTGTCCGCGAGCGCAACGGGGTCGCCATTTTCCGGCGGCGCAAGCGTGACCGCGCCGTCCGCGAACACTGCCTGTTCGAAGCCGTCGATCCGGTCGGTACCGTCGTTGCCGTCGCCGGTGTCGATATCGGTGATCGTGAAGGTGCCGTCGCCATTGTCGGTGACCGTGTAACCGGCAACGGTCCCGGAATACTGCGCGATGTCGTTGCCGAGCCCGCCCGACAATCGGTCGTTCTTATCGCCGCCGATGATGGTGTCGTTGCCGGAAGATCCGATTATCGTATCCGCGCCGCCACCGCCCGCGATCGCATCGATGTTCAGCAACGATGTGCCGCTGAAGTCGAAAAAATTCTTGCCCGCGTGGCCTTCGATCAGATTGACGCCCCCGCCGCCGTCGATCGTTTCGACAGCGTTGACGCCGGAGAACACGCGAAGCCCTATCGTGTCGTCGCCGGCGGAACCTTCGATCCGGTCGTCTCCGTCGCCGCCCGAGACCGTGTCGTGCGCATTTCCGGTGCCGGAAACCAGGAAGGCGTCGTCTCCGGAGCCGCCGAGGAGAATGTCGATACCGCCGCCGCCAATGATGGTATCCGCGGCAGTCGAGCCGGTAATCGTATCGGCCCCGCCGCCGCCGTCGATCGAACCGATGTTCGAGAGCGTCGTGCCGCTGAAATCGAGGACGTTCTTGCCGGCATGGCCGACGATCGCGTTCGCGCCCGCGCCGCCATCGATCTCTTCGACCGTGTTGACGCCGCTGTGGGTTCGGAGCCCAATCGTATCGTCGCCCGCGCCGCCTACGATCCGGTCGAAGCCGTCGCCGCCGGAAACGGTGTCTTCGCCATTGGCCGATCCGGTATAGACGAAGGTGTCGTCGCCGCCATTGCCCTGCAGCACATCGATCCCACCGTTGCCGATGAGGGTATCGTTGCCCGCGCCGCCGACCAGCGTGTCCTTGCCAGAGTCGCCGACCAAGGTGACGCCGGGCGCGGCGAACAGGAAGTCGGCCGGGTTCAGCTCCACCGCCAGGATCTTGGTCAAGGTCAGCGAATCGCCATTGGCGAAGACGATGGTCGAATCGACACCGTCATCGGCGACGCCGAGGTCGCCGAAGGCGGCGACGTCTGCGCGCGCGGTCAGGTCGACCGTTTCGCCGGCCGCGTAGCCTTCGATGACGGTGTCGCCTTCGGCGGCGCCGACGATATAGCTGTCGTTGCCGCCGCCGCCAATCAGCAGGTCGTTGCCCGAACCGCCCGCCAGAATATCGTCGCCGCCGCCGCCGATCAGGACATCGTCGCCGTCGCCGCCGTTGATCGTGTCGGCTCCGTCTCGTCCGTCGATGATGTCGCGTCCGGCCGTGCCCAACAGAACGTCGTCGTCAACGCTGCCGTCTATTCCGACAGCCTCCGAGATATTACCGATCTCCGTCGCGTCTCCGTGGACCGTCGCATCGATGTCGACAAACAGATTGTTCGAAATCACCGCCTCATGACTGGTGAAATTCCGTACCGCATAGATCGTATTGGGCCTTTCGGAATTGTTGATAAAGATGTTGTCGTCTACCAGCAGGCTGCCCGGTTGCGGCGTCCGTATCGTGCCGTAATTGATCAGTTTTGTGTTTCCAGGGGCGGCGCTGTTGACCAGAGTGTTTCCGACGATTACGCCCATGCCGGCGTCCGGCAGGTTGATCAGGTAACTTGCCGTTCCGCCGGTATCGTCGAAAGTCGAGTTGGTAACCGTTGTGTTCAGTGCGCGGCTTTGGATGTGGGTAACATCGAGACTCTGGTCGAAATCGCTATTGTCGACTGACAGCTCGTTGAGTTTATTGACATAAATGTGATGCGTCAGGTTGGTGCCGTTGCCGTTGCGTTCGAACGTCGTATTCTCGATGCGGATCGAGGCGGTGGCATCCTTACCGCCGAGTATGCCGTTCTCGTTGTCGTGGAAATAGCTGTTGCGGACGGTCAGGTCTCCGAATTGCTGGCGAATGCCTGCGCCGTTCCGAGACGATACGGTCGACCCGAAAAATTCGAGGTTTTCGATCACCGTATTGGCGTTCGTGACAAGGATCCCCTTACCATTGCCGACCCTTTGTGTCGCACGGAAATGCGCGACGCCGTCGACGCCGATGATGGAAAGGTCGTGTTGAATTATCGAGAAGTCGTTTTCGTACACGCCGGCGCGGACGAATATCGTATCGCCGCTTTCGCTGTTGCTGATCGCCGCGCTAAGCGACGTGTACTGTTCATTCGGGCCAACCCATAGCTCGCGGCCGCTCGTGGAAATCGCCATGATTCCCCTCCGTGCGTGTTACAAGCCTGCCCCTATTTCAGTAATATAATAAGATGATCAATCTATATTCTACATTAACCACTATGTCAAGGAAATTTTCAGTATAAGGGTATTTATTACTGAACTGTTGTTGAATTACTTTATAAATAAATAAGTATAAAATTCTCTTTAAATGGATATGCAGAGATTCGCGGCCCGTCCGGTCGAATTGGAACTGGCCGGCAAATATTCTTTGACGGAACGCCGTAACAACCGTCGCGCGCGCGATCGAAGCGGCAGAATCGTGCGGTTATTCCCTGCCGAGCCCCCAGGCAATGCCGTTTTGCAGCAAGCGCGCAAACGCATCGTTTTCCCATACGCTATGGAATTCGGGCGGCATGGATCCGTCCGGGTTGACGCTGGGATCCACGGGCGAAGGATTGTCGATGCGGCCGGTATGGCAATGGCCCAATCCGATATAGACGATTTCTCCCCGTCCCACGTCGAGCGCATAGCCGAGAGCTCGCGTCTTGCCGTCGGGCTGCAGGGACGTGTCCTCGTCATAGACGAAACCGAATCCGGGCGGCGATGGATCCGCTGCCAACTCGGTCGTCAGAAGGACACGGCTCGCGTCCGGGTTTTGAAGTTCGATCAGGTAAAGTTCGTCCTGCACGGTGAAGCTGCCGGGCAGGCCGTGCGTGACCGGATGGTCCCCGGAGACGGCCACGGCGAATTCGCTTATCGGCGGGTGGTTGAGGAAGAAGCATCCCAAGGTGCCGTGATGCTCGGCCTTGACCATCTGTTTGACGGGACGGCCGTCGCGTTCCGTCTTGACCGCCTTGCCCCCGGAAGTCCCGTGCAGGGCGAACCACCGGCCGCCACTCTTTAACCAGTCCGATAACGCATCGTTCCCTTGTCCTACGGGAAAGGGTCCGGCGACATAGGTGATCAGAAACTCGGTCCCCGGCAGCCAGCGCTCGATGTCTTGATAGTCGTTGGCGACGGTGACCGAGAGATCGTCCTCGGACTGCAGTGATTGGAGCAGTTGCAGGCGGGCGTAGTTCATATCGTGTCCCGCCGGCGAGCCGGGCGGGAATCCGCCGGTGATGAGATGGACGCGCTGGGTCATGGTCGATCCTCCGATATTCCTAGGCTCACGTCCGCAGGACGGGCGGTGAGAGCGGTGCGTTGAACGTTACGCCCGGCGGTAGGTTTATCCCCTGCGGCCTGCCGGTTAGGGGATCGGTACCGTACCGGCTATGAAAGTCCTCGGGCATCGGCCAGCCGTCCGGCACGCTGAGCCAGAGACGTAGCAGATGACGCTTGCGATCCGGCCCGTCCTCGTAAGCCGTGCAGCAGCACCAGATTGTTGACCAGCTGGATGTCGCCCGGGCGAAAATCCATCTCGAGCTTGAAGCGCGGATCGTCGGCCAGTGTCTGCACCAGATCGATCGCTTCCCGCTGACGGCCGGTCAGCCGAGGCAGCTGTTCGAAGCGTTGGGCGCTGCGGATAAACCGCGGTACGTAGTTGGCGACGACGCGTCCGTCGGCGGGCATGAACACCGGCATCGCATACCAGGGGTCCTGACCGGCGACTTCCTCGCCGCGCCGGTCGAAATGGAAGGGGTGAGTCAGGGTCTCGGCCATGTCGGGGCGCTCCGCGACCAGTTCGTTCCACAGTGCGGCGGCGCTGACGAGTCCCGACTCGCCGCCCGACCTTGCCCCGTGCAGGCACAGAAGGCCGACGATCTCCGCGCCGATGTCGGTATGGAAGGGCAATGAATCGGCGGATTGGTGGCCGCGCTGATTGGGATGATCGGCGTCGCCGCCGACATCGGTCACGTGGCCCAGCAGGTTGCCGACGCGATTTTGCGTCACCGGAACCCCGATCCGCGTGCCGATCGCCCAGAAGACGCGGGCCGTCCGCGCGCGCGGCCACTCGGCGACCGGCAGACCGCGCAGCAGGGCGAAACCGCGGCCGTCCACGATATCGGCGCGGATCCGCGCCAGTACGGGATCGAGCGCCGGCAGTGCGAAATCGGCTGCGCGCAAGGTCGCTATATCCCGGTCGGCGGCCAGGTCGGCCGCGGCCCCCAGCGCCGCGATCTCCGTCGCCGAAAAGGTATGAATCCAGTCGTCGCGCGCCGCCAATTCCGGTCCGCGCCAGGCTCCTTCACCCTCGTGGATTTGCAAATCCGTCATGCTGCGCCTCCTGGGCGACAGTCTGGGTCAAACGACGCCGTTCGCCAAGCCCTTGGGCATTGTGTCCGTCGGCGTCGCGTCTTAGCCTCGCAGCGGTCTGATCGGGGAGGATGTCCATGCTGGAAGCGGTGCAACTCGGCAATTGCGGACTCAGCGTCTCGCAGCTGTGTCTGGGGACGATGAATTTCGGCGAGCCGGGGCGCGGCCATCAGGGCGACTGGACGCTCACGCTCGACGAGGCCCGGCCAATCTTCAAGGCGGCGCTCGATCACGGTCTGTTCACCTTCGATTGCGCCGACGTCTACGGGCGGGGCGCCTGCGAGAGGGTCGTCGGAGCGTTGCTTCGCGAGCTGGCGCCGCGTGACCAGTTCGTGCTGTCGACCAAGATTTCCGGCGCGATGGGGCCGGGGGCCAATCAGGTCGGCCTGTCGCGCAAGCATGTGATGGAGGGAATAGATGCCTGCCTGCAGCGCCTCGGTCTCGACTATGTCGACCAGTTGATCATCCACCGCCACCCGCACGGCCGCCTCGGCGCCGCGATGACTCCGATCGAAGAGACGATGGAGGCGCTGCACGACGTGGTGAAGGCGGGCAAAGCGCTGTATCTGGGCGGCTCGTCGATGTTCGCCTGGCAGTTCACCGAGCTGCAGATGACGGCCGAGCGGCACGGCTGGACGAAGTTCGCCTCGATGCAGAACCATTACAACCTGATCTACCGCGAGGAGGAGCGCGAGATGAACCCCTATTGCGCGGCGACGGGCGTGGCGCTGATGCCCTGGTCGCCGCTGGCCCGCGGCATCCTGACGGGAAACTACAAGGGCAGCTTCGATGGCGGCAGTACGGCGCGCTCGAAAGGACAGGACCGCAAGCGTACCGAGGGCCTGTATCGCGGCGAGATGGATTTCGTCATCGCCGACAGGGTCGTCGAGGTCGCCAGCCGGCTCGGCTACAGCCCGGCGCAGATCGCCGTCGCCTGGCTGCTCGGCAAGCCCGGGGTCACGGCGCCCGTCGTCGGCGTGTCGAAGATCGAACAGCTCGACCAGCTCGTAGCGGCGACCGAGATCACCCTGGAGGCGGACGACATCGCCTATCTGGAGGAACCCTACCGCCCGGTGGAAAACCTGCTCAGCATCGGGACGTCCTGAGACAAGCACCTTTAATGAGGGGCCGGGCTTTTCCTAGCACGGCAAATAACTTCCCGCGCCGCCCTTCAGCGCGCGTTCATATACCAGGATCGCCAGGGCCAGATCGCCGATCGCAAGGCCGCGAAAGATGAAGGCGATGCGTTCGCTCTCGCTTTCCCGTCCGGGGATACGTCCCGTCACCAAATCCAGAAGATCCTCGCCGATGAGTGATGCCGGGATCATCTGCTCCGCCATCGTCGCTTCCTGCGCCGCGTCCTCGATAATGATGCGGTCGAACTGATCCAGGGTCTCCTGCCGCCAGGTCCGGGCCAGGTCGATCAGGTTGACGTAAGCGCCCGGTTTCACCCAGGCGGTTTCCAGAAACGGTTTCAATCCGCTCGCCCCGGGTATGGACGAGACGACGATATCCGCGTCCCCGACGGCGCTGCGCGGGTCGCCGCAGTCGATCGCCGTAAGACCGCGCGCTTCCGCTTTCCGGCAAAGCAACGCGCGATTGGCCTCGCCACGTCCGAAAACGCGGACCTCCCGCAGGGGAAACAGGTCGAGGAACGCGTCGAGATGGCTGCGGGCCTGCGCGCCGCTGCCGATGAACGCGATCGTTTCCGAACCGCGGCGGGCGAAATGTTTCGCGGCGACGGCGCTGAGCGCGGCCGTCCGCACTTCGGTAATCCAGGTGCCGTCCATGACCGCGATGGGGTAGGCCGTCGCGCGGTCGAACAGGGTGATGAGCGATCCGATCGTATCCATCCCGCGTTGCGCGTTCGCCGCATTCACGCCAAGCGACTTCACCGCCACGAAGGGCGGCTCTTCCGATACGGCGAGCGTGGACATGAAAAGCACGTCCTCGACGGGGCGGAGGAGGCTTTTCGGCGCGTTCAGGACACGCGATGCATCTCGTTCCCGGCACAGATGCTCGATCTGGTCCATCGTCTCGGCGGCGGTCAGGCCAAGCGATTCCACATTCGCGCGGTCGAGGTAGAGGATTTCGCGGTTAGGTGACATGGGGTGGCGGCCGGTTGGGCTTCGGGAGGGGGCGGACGGTATGCGCTCGCGCTAAACGGCGCAAGACAGGCGGTACTTCGATGGCGCGCGCCGGTCTCAATCGAACCCCAACAGCACCGACGGCAGCCACAGGGCAATCTGCGGAAAGGCGATGAGCAGGGCCAGCACGACGAAATGCAGCGCAATGAACGGGACGACGCCGCGGTACATGTCGCGCAGGGTTATCTCCGGCGGCGCGATGGTGCGGAAATAGAAGATTGCGCCTGCCATCGGCGGGGTCAGCAGGCTGGTCTGGATCATGATCAGCAGCATGATCGAGAACCAGATCGGCTCGAACCCTAAGCTCTTGACGATCGGCATCGCCAGAGGGACCAGGATCAGCATGATCGAGATCGGGTCCAGGATGAAGCCGGCGATAAAGGTGATGAACAGGATGATGGCGGCCGTGCCCCAGGCGCCGAGGCCGGACTCGGTGAAGAATTGCTGTAGCAGGATGAGCCCGCCGGTGCCCGCGAACACGCCGAGGAACATCAACCCGCCGAGCACGATCGTGAGGACGATGGCGGTGATCGACAGGGTGATGATCATCGCGTCCTTCAGCACCGCATAGGTGAAACGTTTGTAGAGGATCGTCAAAACCATGGCGCCGATGGCGCCGACGGCGGCGGCCTCGGTGGGGACCGCGATACCGAAGATGATGCTGCCGAGCACCGCCACGATCAGCGAGATCGGCGGCAGCAGGTAATACGCCGTGCGCAGCAACCGTTGCAGGACCGGCGCATCGTCCTCTTCTTCCGTCATACGGGGTGCCGCGGCCGGACGCAACGCGGTATAGGTCAGGATGTAGGCGATGTAGAGCCCGGCGAGGATCAAGCCCGGAAACAACATCGCCGTGAACAGGTCGCCGACGCCGAGATCGGCGATCGTCGCCAGGATGACGACGAGGACCGACGGCGGAATGATCGATCCAAGCGATCCGCCGGCGCAGATCGTCCCCGATATCAGACCCTTGTCGTAGCCATGCCGCATCATCACCGGGACCGCCAGCAGCCCGACGACCGTCTCCGTCGCGCCGACCACGCCGCTCGACGCCGCGAACAGGACGCAGATCACGATCGTCGCGACCGCGATGCCGCCGGGCAGGCGCCGGGTCCAGTGGCCGATTTCCTCGAACATGCCCTCCGCGATGCCGGACTTCTCCAGCATCGCCCCCATGAAGATGAACAGCGGCACCGCGGCCAGCAGGTGCGAGCTGGTGACCTGCTCCACCCGCTGCCCGAACATCACGACGAGCGACGTCCCGAAATGAGGGAGACCGAAGACCAGTGCCACGGACATCAGCGCATAGGCGACCGGCACCCCCATGAAGATCGCCACGAGCAGCAGGGGAAACATCCACAGGGCGAGTTCGGCACTCACGAGGACGGCTCCAACGGGCGGCCGATCGTGGCCCGGAAGGACCGTATCGCTTCGGCAATCACCTGCAGGGCGAAAAACCCGAAACCGATCGTCACGAGCGCTCTTAACGGCCAGATGACGGGGTTCCAGGCCGATTCACCGGACACTTCGCCGACGACGAACGCCTCGACGGCCACATTGCCGAGCTGCCATGTCATCCAGCAGGTGATCGGAAGCAGGAAGAAGGTCAGGACGAAGCAGTCGATGGCGGTCTGCGCCCGCGGCGGCAGGACGGCATAGATGAAGTCGACCCGGATGTGCTGTTTCGTCTTCGTCACGTAGGCGATGCCGAAGACGTAGTGCAGGCCGGTGACCATGTATCCGAGCTCGTAGGCCCAGAAGGTCGGCAGGTCGAATATGAAGCGCGCGGAAACCTCATACCCCATGATCAGGAACAGCAGCACGACCATGAAGGCGCTGGTCTGGCCGGCGCGGTCGCTCAGCTCGTCGATGAGGTGAACCAGTCGGTCGAACATGGGGATACTCGGAACGGAACTCGGTACCGGACCCTACAAAGCCGGACCGCTCTGTGGAAGGGCCTGGGTCTTAATTTTACGGGCCTTTGGCGTTACGAGTCCCTCGCGGCGGCCTCTCTTGCGACCGTCCGCCGAATGTCCGGTATGTAGGGAGCTCCCGATGTGGTTTGAATTGCGGCGCGGCGTAAAAAAATGCCGCACCCAGTCATCGTCAGGAATTAGCGGCTTTTACGGAAAGCCTTCAATCACAGAAAATCCGCCACCCACGGGTTTGGCGGCCGAAGCTTGAAAGCCGGCCATCTGCAATAAATGTTCGAATTCCTCTTGCGTGCGGATCCTTCCCCCTTCCATTACCAGAAAAAACAGATCCAGAAAGGCGACCGGACGGTGGTTCGGATCACCGGCGGGTGGCAAGACTCGATCAATTATTACGATCCGTCCCCCGTCACGCATCGCGGCGCGGCAGTTGCGCAGGATAGTGGCGCCGTGCTCATCGTCCCAGTCGGTCAAGAGATTGCAGAGCGTCGAAACGTTCGCTCCCGGCGGCAGGGTCTCGAAGAAGTTCGCCGGCTCCAACCTACACCTGTCCAGGACGCCCTCCGCGGCCAAGATTTCTTCGGCGTGTATTAGTACGGCGGCTTGATCGACCAGAATTCCTTCCAAGTGGGTGTGCGTTTTCAAGAGCGCCGCCAAGAATGCGCCATGTCCTCCGCCAATATCGGCAACGGTTGTAGCGTCGGCAAAATTGACGGCTTTGATCGCCTCCGGAATCCATCCCCGCGATACGCCAGCCAGCGCGGCGTTGAAGCGTTCAGCCTTTGCCGGCTCATCGTCGAGATATTGGTAGAAGCCTTTGTCGAACACTTGATCGAACGCCGGCTGTCCAGTGCGCAATGTGTAAGGCAGTTCGGCCCAGGCCCGGTAGTTCTCAACCCCGATTCTTGCCGCGTCGCGCAATCCGTCGGCCAAAGGGCCAGATGACACTCGGCTGTCGTCATCAAGGATAACCAGACCTACGGCAGCCAAGGCTCGTACGAATCTGCCAAGCGTCGGTTCGTGGGATTGTGTTGCAGAGGCAAGTTCGGAAATAGATTTGGGACCCTCGGCAAGATGGTCCAACAATCCGATCTCATCGGCCGCCAAAAGTGCTCGGGATACCTGGTAACCCGTCACCAATTGTCGAATTTTGTCCGTGTCTTTCGCTGAGGCCATTGGGCACCTCATTCCGCTTTCTTGGGATATCGAAACTCAGTCCTACTGGAGGCGCAAGGAACTGTATGGCTCACGCTTGAGAACGGAAATTTACCACCTAATTGGCATTGCCCGTAGAATTTCTCCAAACTTGCCGTGCCGGTCGCTTTCGATTCATCCTTTGAGTCAATATTGGATGAATACCGGGCACCTAGGCGAGATCTGAAGTCCGCTGCAAGTAGGGCTCTACAGCAGCTGAAAGCCGACTCCTTGCTTGGATGGGGTTTGTCAGGGCAACATCGTACCGAAGTCGCCGCACGTAGAGTTGCCAGACACGCGTCGCCACACTCTTCCTATGCCGGAAAGAACACAGCGTAGATTAGCGGCGATCGTATCCGCTGATGTTGTCGGTTATTCGGGTCTCTTGGGTTTGGACATTGCGGGCATTCATATCCACTTCAAGGCGCATTTTGGAAGACCGCAGAGCGATCCGTCGGTGCTCTCTGGGTCTGAATAGGATAGTTGCCCGGCCTTTCAACTCCCAGGAGATACAACAATTACTTCAGAACCGTTGGATACGTCCAAACTTGATCGGAATCTATCCTAATCGGCTGAACGGTAAATCGCCGCGCACATTGTCCATTCAACCTTGCGTCCCCGAGAAAAAGAACCCCGATCCGGAAGAATCGGGGTTCAAGTTCATCGAAGAATTCGTGGCCACCAAGTGAATGGAGGCTCACGAAAAATCAAAGACCGGGCGGCATGTCGGCTTCGACCCATACGGCCTCGCCGGTCGAGCTGAAGAACTCTCCTTGCAGTATGTGACCGGGCAGGATTTGGTGAAGAGCGGTGGCGATACTTCCGTTGAATTCCGTTTCGTTCGTGATCTTCACCGTGACAGAGCCATCTTCGCTAGACACCGTGACGGTTGACCCATCCAGGTCGACACTGAGAACCGGTCCTTCGAACTCGCCATCGGGCGAACTACCGTCCGGCGTAACCGGATCCGGCGGCGGATCCGACGGCGGACCCGGCGGATTCGGGCAGGAATAGACCGTGCAAGTCTGGCTACTGTTGTTGTCCACGGTCACCGATACGCTGGCCATTCCGCTGTTGCCAGAGGAATCGAAGGCGACGACGGTAACGTTGTGCCCGCTATCGGAAAAGGCGGTCGTGTCCCATGCCTGCTCGTAGGGCGGCAGGCTGACTTGTCCGATCTCGGTTTGGCCTATTTTGAAGACCACCAGATCGACCGCGCTGTCGTCTACCGCGTCCGCCGAGACGGTTACGGTGCCGCTCAACGTCTCGCCCGCGGATGGCGATAGAACCGTGACCGTTGGCGGCGTGGTGTCGGATGGCGGCAATGGCGCGTTGCCGACGGTCACGACGACACTATCCGTGGTGCTGTTGCCGCTCGTATCCACCGCCGTCACGCTCACCATTCTGGCGCCGTCGGCAAACGACGACGTGTCCCAGTTTTGAGTGAAAGGCGCCGCGGCGTCTTGGCCAATCGCCACCTGATCTATGGCAAAGGTCAGGTGATCGATGGCCACGTCATCCGAGGCATCGGCGGTAATCGATACGATTCCCGATACGCTTGCGCCGTCGACCGGTGTCTGGATAGCCACTGCCGGCGCCGTGTTGTCCTGGGCGGGACCGGCGTCCGCTACCATGAGATCTCCGGCGGCCAGCGCATCGGCGATTGCGTCGTTCAACAGGCTATCGCGTTGATCCAGATCCGTTGCGGCGGCTGCATCATCGACAAGCAGCAAGGCATTTTCCAGCAAGAGAACCGCTTCTTCATGAAGTTCTCCCTCTTCCAGGACCTCAAGGGAATCCTCAAGATCGGCAAACGCCAGAATCAACACCCTTTCGGATCCGTCCGTGCTGTCCGCCAGCTGGGCTTTCGACATCGCCTCGACCGACGAACGGATATTCTCCAAGACATTGATTACACGAAGAAAAGCCGCAAGAGAATCGATCTCGATCGTGAGCTCTTGACCACCGCTGTCCTGCAAAACGAGACGTTGCCCTTCGATCGAGTTCCTGAACTCGTTCGAATCATAGAAAGCGATAGCGTCTTCGAGTGTTTCGGCCGCGTTGTGATGGAAATACGGTGCCGTGTCCGCGGCTTCGACAAGCGAGGGCGTATTGAAACTTCCGTCACCGAAACCGCCCGTGCTTTCGTTCGGTTCAACGCCGAAGCCGTCATCTCTCGGCCGCGGCTCATCCGTCAAGTCCGCGGGATGAGGCATATTCTCCGTACCCGTATTGAAATTGACGTTGAGGCCGGCAACGGTAAGAGCGCCCGCATTGCGGTGACAGATGTTGCATTTGGCGGAGGGTTTGGTCCGATTTTCCGAGTCTTCGGTGATGAAGTGGACCCGGCCTTCTTCTGCGGCCGGATCGGTCAACCGGAGCGTCGCCAAATCGAGTTCTTCCTGGCGTCCAAGTGAAAGCATGAAGGCTTCCATGGCGTCCAACTCGGCTTCCGTCGGCAGTCTAAAATGCCTGCCTTCGCGACGTTTCATGTTCTTTGTGAAATGCTGAATTACGGCGCCGACGGGGAAGTCGCGAAGCCTCCCGCTACCCGGCGCGCCGTCGCCCGCCCATCCTGTCATTTCGAGAGGCGCTTCGGTGGCGTTTGATTGAATTGACAGTGACATCCCAAGCATATGCGGAACGCTTCGCATGACGAACTTCTCGGTCGGGTCCTCCAGTCCATCGACATTCGCCAGGATAAGCCCGAAATCGCGCATGAGCGTCGGATTTTCAAGATCCCTCAGACGGCGATTGTATTCCGCGATAAATAGCCGATCCCGCGGTTTGAGGGTCGCGATGAATTTTGGATCGATCGTAAAATTATTGTCTAAAGCGTGACAGGTCCCGCAGGTTCGACCGTTGCCGCCGAACTTTTCGTTGAAGAAGAGATCCTCTCCCGCGGCAATGAGAAGCTCGAGTTCGGCATCGCCACCGGCCGCCTGAGCGTAAGCGGGGGCGGGAACCAACGAGAGCAGCGGCAAAATCTTTCGCGTCGCCGAAGTGGATAGCTGGGTGTTTCCTTTGCCCAATGCAACGCCGCCGCCCCGTAATTCCTGGTAGAACAGCCTTTGAAAGAGGTTGGGCGAGCCCGACAGAAGGGGGCCGTCTTCGGGGTTCTGGCGTGCAACTGTCACGACGATTTTGTCGAGTTGGAATTCGCCAAGCGCGTCGTAGTCTATAAATCCCTGAAAAATCGCACGTTCATTTTTCTTATTCAGCAATCCAAGCCTGACGGTATTCGGCTTCGAATCGTCGCCTTCGGCGCGGTCCACCAACCAGACCGCATGCGACGCCGGATCGTCCAGTCCCTGTATCTCTATATCGAGACGGCCCGAGCCAAGGTCGATTTTAGCCAAACCCCGCGCACGGACCTTTGCTGAAGCGTGTCCTTGCGGTTGCCGCAACGGGAGGGTTAATCGCTGCTCGGAGCCGGCCTCTACGACATTGGACTTCCATCGTCCATAGGCCTTCGCGAGTGTGCTCGCGTTACCGACCATTGCGACGGCTTTACGCTTTGGCGTGTTACCGCTCTGTTCCTGAAAAAGCGCGCCGGACATCGCAAGCCCGAAAACGGCAATGGAAAAAAGAAAAAATTTACTGATTCTGTTCCTCATGACGCTCTCCTCCCCACAGGATAACGAAAAAAACCTCGCCTTCTTGCAACATGAAGGCCTGCCTAACTGGAGTGATCGTAGAGAACCTGCAGCGCGTCGAGAATCAGAGGAAACTGTTGTATGAATACGGGTTGAACCCTAGCTTAATAATGGTTAACCCCTAGTTTTTGAATGGCTGGACGAGGTTAAGGAGTTCGGCGACATTGGCGGTTTGCGTCTTCTCCATGACATGACTGCGATGGACTTCGACGGTCTTGATCGAAATGTCCAGTCCGTGCGCAATCTCCTTACTGGATTTGCCGGAGATCACCATCTTCATCACCTCTCGTTCACGCGGGGTTAAACGTTCCAGACGGCTTCGTATCTCGGCGTGCCGTTCCCGCTCTTGTTGCCGCTCTGTATCTGTTTCGAGGCTGCGCTGAATCTTGTCCAGCACCTCTTGATTGTTGAACGGTTTCTCGACGAAATCCACGACACCGGATTTTAAAGCCCGCACGGCCGACGGCACGTCGCCGTAGCCCGTAAGCATGATCACGGGCATGTCGATATTCAATTCGTGAAGTTCGTCCTGCAGATCTAGACCGCCCATGCCCGGCATCCGCATATCCAGCACCAGGCATGCCGGTCGGCGGCCATCGTAACCGTCGAGGAAGGCGCGCCCGTTTTCAAATTCGACTACGTCCAGGCCGACGCCCTCTATCAGATATCGCAAGGCGCCCCTCATATCCGGGTCGTCATCGACAATGAAGACGGTGGGTTCAGCTGTCATGTCGCGCGTCTCCGACAAACACGGGAAGCGTAAACCGGACCGTCATTCCACCGCCCGGTGAACTTTCACACGAGATAGTTCCTCCGTGCGCCTCGATGATCGTTCGACTGATGGCAAGGCCCATCCCGATACCATCGGGTTTGGTGGTAAAATACGGCTCGAACAAATTATCCCGTACGCCGGGGTCCATTCCGCAACCGGTATCACTTACGGCGATGGCGACAAAACCGTCCTGGATGGAAGATTGAATTTTAAGGCGCCTCTCGCCAGGCGACGTGTTCTCCATAGCCTCGACAGCATTGCGAACCAGATTGAGAACCACGCTTTCGATTTCGGTCCGATTGGCAAACACCAAAATATCATCTCGGACCTCTTCATACTGCAAGCGTACACCGTTTTCGTGGGTATTCGCCTCGACCAACGGAATAATCGAGCGGACGATATCGTTGACGCCTATGGGGTCCCTGCTTGGCTCCGCGCCGCGAACATGATCAGCGACCGTGCGCGCAATACCATTGGCGCGGCGGGCCATA
>CAYLTU010000051.1:0-6771 GCA_964386465.1 uncultured Rhodospirillaceae bacterium | reverse complement strand
TAAGGCGAAACACGCCCCTTCGATCGTTCGAGCAATGCTCTGCCTGGAAGCCAGCGCCTCGCTGTCGATCGCGTCCCGTGGCGGTTCCTTTTCGGATCGGCCATGTGTGTTTTGATAGGCGAGCACCTTCGATCCCATGACCAGCCACAGGGACATTTTCGAAGGTGTTTCACTGAGTTGTTTGAACGTACCGTTCAACGCATCGATTACCCGGTCTCCATCTCGCTTGTCTACGCGGTGAAGCATCGCTTGGGTATGGACCGCTTCAAGTATTGAAAGGGTACTCTCGGCTCTGTCGCGAATATTGCGTTCGAAGAACGCATACTCGTCATAAACGAATGCGGTCGCGCTCACGATTAGGATCAAAACCAAGATGGTACTGACCCAAATCGTGATCTTCGTGCCGAGCCGTGAAAAGTATCTCAATCGATCGCTCTCTTGATTTTAGACCAAAAGGCTAAACGGGTTTCGAATTACTACTTTCCATATTCAAAATTATCTCCGTTGAAAGTTGGACGGTGCATTGGCTCCTTGCAATTTTTCGGCTGCATTTAGTGCGATGAAAGTTCATTTAGGGTCAACGGCGACCAAACCGTCAACCGTCGCTCTACACGATCCGAGGCCACGAATTTGCTCTCCCAGGCCTAAGTTTCGCAACTGCGCGAGTTTACGAACGGGTCCACTTGGAGTCTATGGCGCGCTCGCGCGCTCAATCGGCGCTGATTTCCGCATTGGTCAAGTGAACGAATACCGGGCGCTCCGGCGGGGCCCGAGGTCGAATGTTTTCCGGGCTCTACAGCGGTTGAAGGCCGACACCTTGCTTGGATGGGGTCTGTCAGGGCAACATCGTACCGACGTCACCGATAGTGGCCTGCCCGCATTTCGTTGCGGGCGGGAATCGGACGTTCCCGTAAGACAGGAGAGAGCCATGAGCCAAGCGATAGCGAGCCACGAACCCTATGCGGGCAAGGATCTGGGGGCGTTGGACTTTGTCTGCACGCCGACGATGATCGACAATTATTGCGACGGGATCGCGGTCGACCGCGACCGCTATCGCGAGCCGAAACTTTGGGATGCACCCGTCGCCCCGGCGATGATCGTCGGCGAGATGGATTTCGGCTTCGACGGCGCCCGGTTCGATAATGCGTTCGGCAATCTGTGGATGCGCCAGGAGTGGGAGTTCTTTCACCCCATCTACCAGGACAGGGACTACCGCCGCGCGTCCAAGGTGCTCGACGTCTATGACTGGCGCAATCGTTCCGTCGTCAAACAGGAAGTGAGCGTCTATGACGGCGAGACGTTGGCGGTCCGCGGCATCCATCATCAGAGCTTCCTGCTCAACCAAAGCTCGGGCAAGGTGG
The DNA here is from genome assembly GCA_964386465.1 of uncultured Rhodospirillaceae bacterium. Lineage (GTDB taxonomy): Bacteria > Pseudomonadota > Alphaproteobacteria > UBA8366. Next base: position 5,410 of record CAYLTU010000051.1, on the reverse strand, counting down.
CCCTGCGCGATCCGAAGAAGAAGGAGGGCGTGCGCAAGTTCGACGTGCCGGCGGGCGTACCCATCGAAAGTGTCGACCTGACGGTCGATCTGGAGATGTGCGGCGTGTTCTTCCACGGCCGGCGCAGCTACCACACCGACAAGCAGGCCTCCGAGGAACTCGGCTTCGAGGAGGTCGTGGTCGGCGGCAAGATGACGATGGCGATGATCGGCCAGATGCTCGAACAGCATTTCGGCCGCGGCTATTACGAGGGCGGCACGCTCGACGTCAAATTCACCAACATCGTCTGGCCCGACGACCATGTGACGGCGAAGGGCGTCATCACGCGCGAGGAAGCGGGCCGCGCCCATGTCACCGTGTGGATGGAGAAGGACGACGGCACGGTGGTCATCGTCGGCGGCGCCTCGGCGGCGGTCTAGACCGGCTGGCAACAGAGACAGGAGAGCGAGAATGTCCATATTGGTGATAGGCGGCGCGGGGTTCATCGGCCGCCGTCTGATCCCGCTGCTGGTCGCGGAAAACCAAACGGTGACCTGCATGGATATCGATGTCGCCGGCGCGAAGGCCGCCTTCGGCGAATTCGGCGAAAAGGTATCGGTGGTGCGTGGCGACGTTACCGCCTTCGACGACGTCACCGGCGCGATGATGGAGAGCCAGGCGGAGACGGTCGTCAACCTCAGCTATTTCATCGGCGAACTGGCACCGCATACCGCCTTCAAGCTCGACATCCAGGGCATGGACAATTGTTTCGAGGCGGCGCGGCGCACCGGCGTCAAGCACACGCTGTTCGCCAGTTCCGTCGCGGTGAGCGGCGCGCAGTCGAATTTCGGCGAGCGTCCGGTCAACGAGGACGAGGACCGCCACGGCGACACCCAATACGCGGTAAACAAGATCATCAACGAATGGCAGGCGCACGACTATCGCCGCAGCTACGGCATGACGATCACCTGCATCCGCCCCGCGAACGTCACGGGACCGGACAAGAAGTTCGGCTCGATCGACCATGTGAACTGCATGTGCCAGCCCGCGCGCGGCAACCCTGTCAGTTTCTCGCACCGCGACACGATGCGCTGCGTGATCCATGTCGAAGATATGGCGGAAGTCTTCGCCCGCGCCGCGCTGACGGACAAGCCGAAGCACGAGACCTATAATTCCGGCGGCGCGACGGTCAGTCTCGGCGAGCTGGCGGCGCTTGTGACGGAATTCCTGCCGGACGCGGATATCCAATTCGACAATGAAGAGGGCGGCCGCGAAATCTCCGGCAACTTCATGATCGACAACAGCCGCGTGGTCGAAGAGTTCGGCGTGCAATACGCGCCGCTACGCCAGCGCGTGAAGGAAGTGATCAACGATATCCGGCGCGAGGAGGGTCTGCCGCTGGTCGACTGACCCGCGCACGCGGGCGGACCCGGCCGTTAAAGCATTTGCCGCAGCCGCGTCACCGCCTCGTCCAATTCTTCCGTTTTATAAGGCCTCGGCGGATGCGCGCCCCAGACGGGGCCGGGCCAGGCGTCGTCGGTGCGGAAGCGCGCGATCACATGGATGTGGAGTTGCGGCACCATGTTGCCGAGCGCGCCGACATTGATCTTGTCGGGTGCGTGCAGGCCGACCAGGGCGCGCGACGCGCGATCAACCTCGCCTATCAGTGCGGTCTGATCGGTAGGTTCCAGGTCGTGAATTTCCGTCAGTCCCTCCCGCGCCGGGACGAGGATCAGCCACGGGTAGCGTCCGTCGTTCATCAGCAGGACGCGGCACAGCGGCCAGCGCGCGGCCTCGACCGTATCGGCGGCAAGGGTGTCGTGCAGGGTGAATTCGGGCATCTTCGCGGCGCTTCTCAGGTCATAATCGGCAGATCAATACCGTCCCTCACCGTCATACTCGTGCTTGACACGAGTATCCAATTCTATCGCCGCGCCCTCGGCAGGCATGGACCCTCGGATCGAGTCCGAGGGTGAAGGCTGGAGAAAATTTGAGCGCCTTAGAACGCCTTCCCGGATCCCTCGCGGAACTTGTTCGACGGCACGAACCCGGTTTTCTCCGCCGTGCGCGGTTCGTTGACCCAGAGCACCCGGTCGGGGTGCATGCCGGCGCCGTACACCGCGGAGACGGCGGAGCGGCGCATGCGGTTCAGCAGGCGGGTGTCCGCGTCGCCGACCGAGGGGTGCTTGCCGCCATTGCCTTCGACCGTCTTTTCCCATGCCGCCTTGCGGGCGGAGAGGGTCGCGTCGTCGGCCAGCGCCGGGCAGTTCAGCTCGTTGCTGTTCAAATCGACGACGATTTCGTCGCCGTCTTCCACGAAGGCGATCGGACCGCCGAGTGCTGCCTCCGGCCCGACATGGCCGATCACCAGCCCGACCGATCCGCCGGAAAAGCGGGCGTCGGTCATCAGCCCGACGACGATGCCCTTCTCGCGGCACAGGGTCGTGATCCGGGAGGTGGAATCGAGCATCTCCGGCATGCCGGGCGCACCGCTGGGACCTTCGTAGCGGACGATGATCATGTCGTTGTTCGCGAAAATATCGGGCGTGTTCTCCAGCGTATCCAGCAAATCGGCCTCGCTGTCGAACACGCGCGCCTTGCCGGCGAAGATATTGTTCTCAAGACCGCCTTCGACGCCGGCCAGCTTCAGCACGGCGCTGAATTCCGGCGACAGGTTGCCGCCGAGCACGCGCAGGCCGCCGGTCGGCTTGTACGGGTTTTCGACCGTGTAGATCACCTCGCCGTCGGGGGCCGGCGGATCGAGCCGCGCGACCTGTTCGGCCAAGGTCTCGCCGGTGCAGGTCATCGCCTCGCCGTTCAGCAGGCCGGCGTCGAGCAGCTCCTTGACGATCACTTGGACGCCGCCTTTTTCGTCTATATCGACCATCGAGTACTGCCCGAAGGGCCGCGCGTCGACCAGGACGGGCACCACGTTCTGCGACAGGTGGTTGAATTCCTCCGGCGACATGATGTCGTCGGCGAAGCTGCCGAACCCGGCGGCGCGGGCGATTTCCGGGCCGTGCAGCAGGACGTTGGTCGAGCCGCCGACGGACATCGCGACGATCATCGCGTTGCGGATGGAATCGCGGCTGACGATCTTGCGCGGCGACAAATCCGCCGCGATCAGCGCGCCAAGATAGGATACCAGCTCCTCCGGGAACTGTTCCATCCTGCACGGGTCGTCCGACGGCGGCGATACCATGTGCAGCGGTTGCATGCCGACGACGGCGATGAAGGTCTGCATGGTGTTGTAGGTGAACATGCCGCCGCAGCTGCCGTATCCGGGACAGGCCTCGAAGGCGACGCGCTTCTTCATCTCTTCGTCGGGGCTGCCCGCGACCTGGAAGCCGGTGATGATATCGATCGATTCGTTGGTGACGGAGTCCATTCCCGGGCGGATCGGCCCGTCCGACATGATGATGCCGGGCCGGTCATGTTCCAGCAGGGCGGCCAGGGTGCCGACGGGCGGTTTGTCGCAGGCGACGACGGCGATGATGCCCTCCAGCCCGCTCGCGCTCAGATGCTCGCACATCGTGTCGTGCGTGACCTCGCGGCCGATCAGGGAATAGCGCATCTCGCGCGTACCGTTGCGCATGCCGTCCGAGGTCGCGACGGAATATTCCGGCTGCACCAGGCGCAGGCGCATCTGCCCGGCGCCGCTTCCGATGTGGGTGCGCAGGCAGTCGTGGATCGCCTCGACCTTGCGCTGGACGCCCAGATAGCATTGCGAATCGCCCTTGTTGCCGACCACGCCGACGGACGGTTCGTGGATAAGGTCGATGTCGGCGCCCAGTTCCCGCGCGATGCCGACCGTCTGCGCGTTGCGGCCGGGGTTGGTGTCGAAAAGAACCGTTTTGGATTTTGGCACGACTGACTCTCCACAAAAAAAATGATCTTACGGCGCGCCGGATCGAAGGTGCGCCTGTTGGGGTTTCCGGGTCCATTGATACCGCGTCCGAAGACGTAGCGCCATCCGGTCGAACGCACCACCCGCAACGACCGTTCAGCCGGACAGGGCGGCCATAATTAATAGAATTCCGGACACGGTTGCAATCCGTGTATCGGTTCAGGCGCAACGTTCGGGTGAGCGCCAGGAATGGCGTTCTGAAATACCTGCTGGTAACGGTTCGGCGAGCCGACCTCGCCAAGCGTTTTAACGGCAGCCGGCGCGCGGCATTTCCTGCAACAGGTTGCTGACGGTCAGGGCCGCCTCGCCTTCGTTCGTTTCGGGATGGCGTTTGCGGTAGGCGTCGACCGCCGCGACGAAAGCCGGATAGTCGAGCGCGCCTTCTTCGCACCGTTCGATGTAGGCGTGCGCGATAGCGCGCATATCGTCGTCATAGGTCGTCATGCTGGTCATTTTTGCTTCTCCGAAAAATGCAACCGATAGCCTTCGAAAAGGTACCGAATTCCCAGCAATTTCCGTGCCATGGAGGCGCGAATTCATCGTCACGGCGCGATACGTCCGAAGCCGGACGCATTTTCCGTCGCGGGCGTCTTGCGGAAAACCGCTCGACGCGTGTTGGCCTATCCGGCGGCGTGTGCCTCCGCCAGGACGCGATCCTGTTCGGTTTGGTAACGCGGCGTGGTGTCCCGCGGCGCGCGGGTGTCGCCATGATCTTCGTCGGTGACTTGCGCCTTCCAGCCGTCGCCATCGGGCCAGGCCGCGTCGAGCGTGACGATTTCGCCGGGCGTAACGGCGGCTTCGAACGCCCGCATTGCGTCGCGCAGGATCGTATATTGCTGCGCCGCGTCGAAGGGCGGGCCGGAAGTATGCCCGAGCGGGAAATCGACGAAGGCGCTGCGCGGCGGCCGTCCCGCCTGAAATATGTCCAGCGCGCTGCCGAGACAGAAGGTCGGGATGCCGGCTTCTTCGAGGTGGCGGGCGATCAGACACACGGTCTGATGGCACACAGGTCACATGGGTATGAGAAAGGCCGCGTCGACCTTCTGCGCCCGGTAGGCGTCGAGCATCGCCGGCGCCAGCTCCTCGCGCACCCGGCGCTGCGAATAGACCGCGCCCATGCAGGAGAATATCTCGTCCGCCACTTCGCCGATCGCGCCTTCGTCTTCGAGCCGGCGCAACGCCTCGGTCGGCACCATGCAGCCCGGGTCGCGGCGCGGCCCTTCCAGATAATTCTCGGTGAGATGCGAGAAATGGATCCTGTCCTTCGGCGTGTTCTTCGGGATCGCCCGGGCCGAGGCGTCGTCCTTGTAGTAATAGGCCTTCTGGCCCACGACATAGGCGCCCGAGGTGCTCAGCACGCCGATCCGGCTTTCGCTCAGCGGCTTCTTCAGCGGCGCGAAGGGCGGTTCGTCCTCGGCGTGGTACCATTGGTAGGCCGGATAGCCGAGCTTGCCGTAGCGGTCGGCGATCATTTTCATGTATTCGACGTGCATTGGTATCTCCTTTGCGGAAATCTTATCGGTC
>CAYLTU010000050.1:3517-25222 GCA_964386465.1 uncultured Rhodospirillaceae bacterium | reverse complement strand
GAACCCAATGATGCGGAAATCCTTGCTTGTTCCCGCGCCGGTCATTCAGTGCGCCCGGCTAATTTCCGGTTTCCCAATCCGTACGGGCGATGTCAGGCGGTATTCCGAAAGCGGGCGTGGCGGCGTGATTTCAAAGTCACGATCTCTTTAGATTACAGAGAGCTCCCGCTCGACCAAATTGGCCCAGTAGCTCGCGCCGCCGCCGCGTGGATTTCCTCTTCCGTGTTGATCGGCACCGGATAGCGCCGGTGTCAATCGAGCGCATAGGACAGGCGTGCGCGCCGGTGACGCCCTTCACGGTCTGGTCGATCAGCGCCGCCACCGCATCCTTAACGGACGTCTTCAGGGTGCGGCAGGCGCCCTTGATGGAAACCGTTTCCGGTATGACGTTGGTGTTGGTTCCGGCGTGGAATTGGTCACGCTGACGACCACCGAATCGATTCGAGTTGTCGTCAGCTGCAACGACACACTAGCGGGGAAGGGAAAACAAACGGCGGTGGAGGTCGGCTGAGTGAGCATGGATATCACCTATCAACCAAGGTCGGCGGTATCCAGCCGTTCAAGGAACCTGCCCTTCCTCGCATGCCGGGCGCGGAGGGCGGCGAGGAGGCGGGCGAAACTCTTTGCCTTTCGGCCATTCCGGGAACGCTCGCGCAAGTCGAGCAGCAATGCCGTTGCCCGGTCGTATGCGGGGCCGTTGCGCCGAGATATAAGTTTCTCGACTTCCCGCCAGACGGCGTTCTCCCGGCGTACCGAACCGGCAGGGTAGCGTTCACGGTTCTTAGTCGTCTTCGCTGCGCTCTTTTCCGGAGGAGGCGAAACGGCTTTCGTCCGATCCTCAACCTTACCTTCGGTACCGGAATTCTTGTCTTTCCCCGCCGGTCGCGGCGCAGCCATTTCGAGGCCGAACAGTGCGGATATGTCGTCAGATTCCAGCACCTTCCCGGCGTCAGGACCTTTTTCGGTTAGAGGCGGGGCAGTATCGATACGGGCCACAAGGTCGTTCTCGTCCACCGCACGCAAGTGGAACAGCAGTTCCGGCTGTTCGTCCAGCCGTGTGCCAATGCCGTACAACACCGCCGCGACGTGCTTGCACATCGATGCATAGTCGGGACAACTGCAGAAGAATTCGATCTCCGATGGCCTGGGAAACAGTCCCTTGTCCTGGCGGCAGAGTCGCTTCATGACCCCCTCGCTGAAGCGTCCTTGCAACAGCTCCACCAGAGAATCGATGCCGCCGGCGCAATCTCTGCATACGGCCTGCCATTGCGCCTTTGGCAGCTCCGCGATACCGACCGAGACCTCGTAAATCGACGACCCGCTGACCATCGCCCGCACTTTCAATGGTGAGATTTGCAGATCGATTACAGAGCCGTTACGAACATAAGTGCGGCCGCGCGGCAGCCGGCTCTCGAAGTCGCGGTAACTTTCCAGATTGTCGCACCACGCCTTACCCCAGAAAGTGGTGGCGATCCTGCGCCCTTCGATCACCACCGGCGCGGCGAGATGCCCTTTCTTGCGTAACCTTTCAACTTCGCGGGCTGCCTTCCTGCGGCGTTCCGCAACCGGTATGTAGGGTGCCCATCCTCCGTAGTAGCTCGACATCTCTTTAATCTTTCAATGCGGCGCTCAAATCAAGGGTGACGAGTTGCAGCAGCGCGTCATCCGTCATCTCGGTTAAATTGATCTCACCCGGTCCGGCCAGCAGTTCCTCGGACAGCGTTTTCTTTGCCTCGATCATGGCGTCGATTTTCTCCTCGACCGTTCCCTGGCAGACGAACTTATGCACCAGCATGTTCTTCTTCTGTCCGATGCGAAAGGCCCGGTCCGTGGCTTGGTCCTCGACCGCCGGGTTCCACCAGCGATCGAAATGCACAACATGTGACGCTGCGGTCAGTGTCAAGCCGGCCCCCCCCGCCTTTAGCGACAGAATGAAAAATGGGACGGTCTCGTCTTCCTGGAAACTTCGCACCATGGTATTGCGGTTCTTCACCGGCGTGCCGCCATGCAGAACCAGACCAGGGCGGCCAAAAACCCTTTCCAGAAATGCTTCCAGGGGCGCCGTCGTCTCGCGGAATTGGGTGAAGACCAACATCTTCTCCTGCCGCAGCGCCACCACCTCGGCGATTTCGCGCAAGCGGCTGAATTTGCCGCTGTCCTCCTCCGACCAGGCATGCGCTTTCAGCCACTGGGACGGATGGTTGCAAATCTGTTTCAGGCGCATCAGGGTCGCCAGCACGGCGCCCTTGCGTTGAATTCCTTCGGATTCTTCCAGCGCCTCGGCCAGATCCGACACCGTCTGCTCGTAGAGCGCCGCCTGTTTGCGGCTCAAGGTGCAGTACGCCGTTACCTCGGTCTTGTCCGGCAGGTCGGCGATGACCGACTTGTCGGTCTTCATCCGACGCAGGATATAAGGGCGCACTAGATCGCGCAGAGGGCCATAGGGATTGTGAGTGCGCTCCGCCAGTCGCTTGGCGTAGTTGGAGAACTGCCTGGACGTTCCGAGAAGGCCAGGGTTGATGAAATCGAAGATCGACCAAAGGTCGCCGAGGTGGTTCTCTACCGGAGTGCCGGTCAGCGCGATGCGCGCCTTCGCCTTCAGGGCTTTGGCCGCTCTGGTCTGCTTGGCCTTCGGGTTCTTAATCGCCTGGGCTTCGTCGAGGACGACCAGACGCCAGCTTGTTTCCGCCAGAACTGGCGATCGCAGGAGCGTGCCATAGCTGGTGATCGCTAGATCGCAGCCCGCGAACCCGTCCGACGTCAATTGTTTCATCTGTTCCGCCGGCAGGGCCGAGGAATGTACGATCAAGGCCTTCAGGCTGGGGGCGAATCGTTCGATTTCAGCCACCCAGTTGGCGAGCAACGAAGCCGGTGCCACCAGCAGGTTCGGTTGATTGGGTTTGTTTTTTTGCCCCAGCGCCAGAAGTAGCGACAGCACTTGGATCGTTTTTCCGAGGCCCATATCGTCGGCAAGACAGGCTCCCAGCCCCAGACCGCCTAGTAAATGCATCCATTGCACACCCGCCTTCTGATAGGGCCGTAGCTTTCCCTTGAGCGCCAGGCCGGGATCGATGAATGCTCCACCGGGGCTGCGCAACGTCTTCAACGTCTTGGCGAGAAAAGGTCCGGCCGTGACCTGCGACCAGTCGGCGACGTCGTTTTCCTCGCCGTCTTCGGTGATCGTGGCCCCAGCCAGCATGCGCATGGCCTCGGCAAAGGTTAGGCCGCTCTCTGCAGCCAGGGTTTCCGCCTCCTTGAATTGCCGCATCGCGAGGTCCAGGCGTTCGCGGTCGACCTCCACCCATTGGCCACGCAACAAGACCAGCGCCTCCGTGCCGGTGAGCAGGGCGGCGATCTCCTCTTCGGTAAGCGGTTCTCCCTCCAGCGTCACGTCCACTTGGAAATCGAGCAGCCCATCGAGGCCTGTGACGGTCGGGGCGCCCGAGCCGATCGTCGCGGTGACCCTTGGGCGCGCGGGGCGATTGGCGCGCCACGTGACTGGCATTCGCACGATCACGCCAGCGCTTTCCAACTCGGGGGCACTGGCGAGGAACCGCGACGCTTCGCCCACACCCCAACGCAGCGGATGGAAAATCTCCCGCGCGTCGACCATCGCCTTCAGCCAGCCACAGGTTTCGGCGGCGCGTTGTACCGGCACCAGTAGAGACAACAGCTTGTCGCGGTTCATCGCCCCGGAATATTCGCTCAAAGCCTGCCCGAGCGGCACGTGTTGGGCCTTGGCCTTTGCCGACAGTCCCGTGGTGTAAGTAGCCAGGAAAGCGAAGGGCAGATCGGGATCGCGACGGTTCTCCGCCAGATTGAAATGCACCCTCCCGACCAGGTTCCACGCAGGGTTCAGATTCTTGAGAAAGGTTTGAAGATCCATTTCGGCAGTGGCCAAGGAGCCAGCAAAGGCCGTGCCCACCTCCGCCCAGAGCGCCTTCAAAACATCCTGGTTCAGGTACTCGGCCCCCGGCATCATGGGCGCCGTCAGCACGAGAGTGGCGAGTTCACCGCCATCAGGCGGCGGCACCGTAATGTCCGTGTCCGACAACCGCAGACACAGCGCCGCCACATAGCGCGCGGCGAAGTCACGCCACCAGACAAGGACGGGTGGTAATGCCTGCCCCACCTCGCCCGCCCCCAGTTGCATCAGGCCATATCCGGAACCTTGGGCAAAGGCCTCGACAAGCCGCGCCACGATCCTGCCTTCCAGGTCTCGAGTGTCCTCGACCTGCTCGGTAACGAGGCGGCCTTGCGGGGTCAGGCGGAGGCCCAGGCTGGACATGGCTATCCTTCAGCTCGGCAAGCGGACGCGACGGTATGCCGAAAGATCACGATTTATGGGAACACTCCTTAGCTTACGGAAAGCTCCTGCTCGACCAGCGCTGCCCAGTAGCTCGCGCCGTAGATTATGGCGTCGTCGTTGAAATCGTAATTGGGGTTGTGCACGACGCAGCCGCCGTCCAGACCTTCGCCGTTACCGACTCTGATGTAGCAGCCGGGGTGGTCCTGCAGCATCCAGGCGAAGTCTTCCGAGCCCATGGTCGGCGGACGGTTGGTAACGACATTTTCGGCGCCAACGACCTTGATCGCCGCCGCCGTTGCCGCCTGGGTCTCCTCTTCGGTATTGATCAGCACCGGATAGCGCCGGTCGAAATCGAGCGAGTAGTCGAGGCCGTGCGCGCTGGTCACGCCCTTGACGACCTGATCGATGCGCGCCTCGACCAGGTTCTGAACTTCGGTCTTGAGGGTGCGGCAGGTGCCCTTGATGGACACACTTTCCGGGATGACGTTCATGTTGGTGCCGGCGTGAAACTGGGTCACGCTGACCACCACCGCGTCGATCGGGTTTATCGTCCGGCTGGCGATGCGCTGCAGGGCCTGGACGACTTCCGCGCCGGTGACGATGGGGTCGGCGCCCTGGTGTGGATGGGCGGCGTGCGAGCCCTTGCCGGTAATGGTGATGTCGAACATGTCGGCCGAGGCCATGGCCGAGCCTTGCGTGACGCCGAACTTGCCGAGCGGCAGGCCTGGCTGGTTGTGCAAGCCATAGACCGCTTCGACCGGGAACAGCTCGAACAGCCCGTCCTCGACCATCACGCGGCCGCCGGCGACATTCTCCTCGGCGGGCTGGAAAATGAACTGGACGGTGCCGTTGAATCGCTTGGATTCCGACAGGTAGCGCGCCGCGCCGAGCAGCATCGCGGTATGCCCGTCATGGCCGCAGGCGTGCATCTTGCCGGGATTGGTCGAGGTGTGCGCAAATTGGTTTTCTTCCAGAATGTCGAGCGCGTCCATATCCGCCCGCAGCCCGATCGCGCGGTTCGACTCGCCGACCTTGAGGGTCCCGACGACACCGGTCTTGGCGAGGCCGCGCTGCACCGAGATACCGAAGGATTCGAGCTTCTCCGCTACGATGTCGGAGGTGCGGAACTCCTCGAACGCGGTTTCCGGATGGGCGTGAATATCGCGACGCCAGTCACGGATCTCGTCTTGAAAGGCAACAATCTCTTCTTTCACGGCCATCACGGACTCTCCTGCTCTTGTTCTCTTGATGGATTTAACAGTTCGGCCGGATGCGGACCAAGCCCCATCCGAATACGGTGTCCCGGCCCGGTGCGCCAAGGTCCTTGGTGAACCGGCGCAACGCCTTGCGCAGGGTGCGCGATTCCGGTTTGACGCCGCTCGACAGGTGGATCGCGACGGCCGCGGTAATGAAGGGCGCGGCGAAGGAGGTGCCGCTCTGCTGACCGCCGCCTGATTTGCGCGCGGTCCAGAGGGCGACGCCGGGCGCGGCGAAATCGATATATTCGCCCTGATTGGCGAAATCGTAGGGTGCCAGACTCTTGTCGACGGCGGTGACCGCGAGAACGAGCGGGTGCGCCGCGGGGTATGCCGGCCGTGCGGCGGCGCCACCGTTGCCGGCCGCCGCGACGAGCGCCAAGCCACGGCCGCTGGCCCGCTGCATCAGCTTCTTCAGGGTCTTGTTGGGCGAACCGGCCAGGCTGAAATTGACGACACGCACTTTCTTCTGCGCCAGCCAGTCGAGCGCCTTCATCATCGAGGCCAGGTTGGCCCGCAGCCCACCATCGGCGCGCGCGGAAAAGATATTCGCCGCGTAGAGAGAGGCGCCCGGCAGCAATCCCTTCCAGTCGCCGTTGTCCGTTTTACCGACGAGAAGTCCCGCGACGGCCGTGCCGTGATCGGATGCGCCGGGTTTGGTATCTTTCGGGATGAACGAGCGGCGCGCGATACGCTGACCCCGGATCGCCGGATGCGTGACGTCGACAAGCGTGTCGATCATGCCGATCCGGATACCGCTGCCGCAGGCCGCCGGAACTTCGCCCCAGCCGGTCACTTCGCGGCCATAATCGCCTTGCGGGCCGGCGTTCACCTTGAAGCGCTGATTGACCCCGACGGATAGTGAGGGGAATCGCTCTTCGAAGGCGCGGACGGCCTCCGCCGCCGAAACGTTGGGCGGTACGCGCAGCCGCAGCGCGGTCAGGCCGAGCGTTTCGAGCACGATGCGCTCCAGTACCGTGTAGCCGTCCGCGCGCATCGCCCGTTCGAAGGCCGATGTAGGGTTGAAGACAATGATTTCACCCGGTTCGGCGGCGGCATCCTCCGCCGGTGCGCTCTTGCGATCCTCCTGGTTCTGAACCGCGGGCCGCTCCGTTTTCGCGGCTGGTTTCCGCTCTTGCTTTTGTTCGGTCTCGACGACCCCGGTGACTTCGCCCTTGTCGTTGTATTTCAAGATCCGCGTGCTCGACTGCGCGGATGCCATATGCGGCATCGCGGCAATCGCCACGGCGGCGGTCAATGCCCATGCAATGACTCGAAGCGTCGGGCCGGTCATGGCGCCTCTCCGAGCATATCGAGCCATTCCGCCTCGCTCAGGATCGTCACGCCGAGTTCCGTGGCCTTTTTTGCCTTCGATCCCGCGCCGGGACCGGCGACCACATAGTCGGTCTTCTTGGATACGGAACCGGAAACCTTCGCACCCAGCGATTCCGCCCGTGCTTTCGCCTCGCCGCGCGACATCTGCTCCAGGGTGCCGGTGAAGACGACGGTGCGGCCGGCAATCGGCGAATCGTTTTCCGCCTGGACGAACGGTTCGATATCGAGCGCCGCCGATAGGTCGGCCAGCACCGTTTGATTGTGCTCTTCGGAGAAAAACGCAACCAGGTCGGTGGCGACCGAGGGACCGATGCCGTCGATTGCGACGAGCCCGGCATGGGCTTCCGATTCGGGACCCCGCGCCTGGGACATCGCCTCGGCCAGCGCATTGAAGCTGCCGTAGTTGCGCGCCAGAAGCCGCGCCGTCGATTGTCCGACCTGGCGCACGCCGAGGGCGTAGATGAAACGTTCCAGCGCGATCGTCCGCCGCGCTTCGATGGCCGCCAGCAAATTGTCGGTCGACTGTTCGCCCCAGCCTTCGCGTACGGAAATTTCCTCGGACCGGCCGCCGAGACGGAAGATGTCCGCCGGCGTTTCGATCAGTCCGTCCTCGCGGAAGGCTTCGATATGCTTGCCGCCGAAGCCTTCGATGTCGAACGCGTTGCGGCTGACGAAGTGTTTCAGCCGCTCGAGCGCTTGCGCCGGGCAGATCAGGCCGCCGGTGCAACGGCGCACCACCTCGTCGTCTTCCTGAACGACGGCGCTGCCGCATTCCGGGCAGCGGTCGGGGAACAGAAACGGTTTCGAACCGGCCGGCCTCTTCTCGGGAACGGCGCGGACGACTTGCGGGATCACGTCGCCGGCGCGTTGGACGACCACCGTATCGCCGGCGCGAACGTCCTTGCGTTCGATTTCGTCGGCATTGTGCAAGGTTGCCCGGCTGACCACCACGCCGCCGACGGTGATCGGTTCGAGCGCCGCGACCGGCGTCAACGCGCCGGTGCGGCCGACCTGGATCGATATGCCGTGCAGCAGCGTCTCCGCCTGTTCGGCGGCGAATTTATGGGCGATCGCCCAGCGCGGCGCTCGGCTGACCATACCCAGTCGGCTCTGCCAGTCGATCCGGTTCACCTTGTAGACGATACCGTCGATGTCGTAGGGGAGCACGGCGCGTTTCGCCGCAATATATTCATAGAGCGCCAGGGCGTCGTCGCTGCTGACGCAGAGCCTGGACAGCGGATTGACGGAAAATCCCCACGCGTCGAGACGCGACAGCAGATCCCAATGCGTGTCCGCCGCGGCGGCGCTGGCTTCGCCGGTGGAATAGGCGAAAAAGTGCAGGGGGCGGGTCCTGGTGATCGACGCATCCAGTTGCCGCAGGCTGCCCGCCGCGGCGTTGCGCGGGTTGGCGAAAACCTTGTTGCCTTCCGCGGTCTGGCGTTCGTTCAGGGTGAAAAAATCGTCGCGGCTCATATAGACTTCGCCGCGCACCTCGAAAATTTCGGGTGCATCGTCCGGCAGGGTCTCGGGGATGTCGGCGATGGTTCTTAGGTTCGCGGTGATATCCTCGCCGGTCGTGCCGTCACCGCGGGTAGCACCGACCCGGAACGCGCCGTTTTCATACCGCAAAGACGCGGAGAGCCCGTCGATCTTGGGTTCGGCGACGAGCATGACGGTCTCGTCTTCCTCGAGACCCAGAAAACGACGGATCCGCGCCAGGAACTCGACCACGTCGTTTTCGTCGAAGGCGTTGGAGAGCGATAGCATCGGGCGGGCGTGTGTGACTTTCGCGAAGCCCGAAGCGGGTGTCGCGCCGACATTCCGGCTTGGGCTGTCGTCGCGGACGAGGTCGGGAAAGCGTTCTTCGATCGCCTCGTTCCGCCGGCGCAGCGCGTCGTAACCAGCGTCACTGATTTCCGGCGCGTCTTGTTGATGGTAGAGACGGTCGTGACGTGTGATCGCCGCCGCCAGTTCGGCCAGCGCATCCTTGGCTTCCTCGCGGGTCAGGATATAGACGTCTGTATCCTGGCCGATCACGGTGCGTTTCCTTGGATCAATCGATCGGCTGCGGCGCGCGCTTCTTGGGTTATCTCAGCGCCGGATAGCATCCGGGCGACCTCCTCCAGACGTGACTCGCCACCGAGCCGCTGCACATCGGTAATAACGCGGTCGCCGGATCCTTCCTTCTGTACCAAGAGATGGTCGGAACCGCGTGCTGCGACCTGCGGCGAATGAGTGACGACAAGCAGCTGTGTCCGATCGGCCAGCTGCCACAGGCGTTGGCCGATAGCGTGCGCGGTCGCGCCGCCGACGCCGCTGTCCACTTCGTCGAAAATCAGCGACGGTTGCTCGCTCGACGTAATCAACACCAGTTTCAGGGCCAGCATGAATCGGGACAATTCGCCTCCGGACGCGATACGGCCGATCGGTCCCGCCGGTTCGCCGGGATTGGTGGCGATCATGAAACGGGTTCGGTCGAGGCCGGCCTCGCTCCAATCGTCTTCCGAGAGCCGTTCCAGGTCCGTCCTAAAAACGGCTTTTTCGAGCTTGAGCGGCGGCAGTTCCTTATTCACCGCAGCGTCGAGCGCCTGTGCCGCGCCCGCCCGCTTCTTGCTGAGGCTGTCCGCATCCTTGCGGTATTTTTCACGCGCGTTTCGAACCGTCGTTTGGAGTTTTTCCAAAGCATTTGCTTGATCGTCGATCAGCGCGAGACGGTCGCTGAACCGTTGCCGCAATGCGGGCAGGGATTCGACGTCGACGCGGTGCTTTCGTCCGAGTTCGCGCAGCGCAAAGAGCCGCTCCTCGATATCGTTCAGACGGACATCATCGGTATCGATCGAGCGGGCCGCTTCGTTGAGGACGTCGCTTGCCGCCTCTACTTCGGCCAGTGCGCGGTCGAGTGCGGCGATCGCCGCGTCGAGGCGTCCGCCCGCCGTCTCCGAAAGGCGTTCCAGTTTGCGCAGAGCGGACCGCAGCGACTCGCTCACGGGCCGTTTGGCGTCGAAGTCGGATCGCGCCGCTTTGATCGCGTCGACGATATGGCCGGCCTGCATCAGGAACCGCCTGGTCTCGGTCAATTCGGCGTCTTCGCCTTCTTGCGGGTCGAGCGCGTCCAGCTCTTCCAGCGCGTGGCGCAGGTATTCCTCGTCCCGGCGAGCCTGCTCCGCTGCTGACGCCGCGCTGCTAAATGCCGCCTCGGCGTCACGCCAGGCACGATAAGAGCCGCGGACGGAGGCCGCTTCATCCTGGAGCGTTCCAAAGGCGTCCAGCAGCGAAAGATGGGTCGCCGGATCGAGCAGACCGTGCTGCTCGAATTGGCCCTGGATTTCGATCAGCGACTCGCCTACTTGTTTCAACAATCCGACGCTGGTCGATTGGTCGTTGATGAAGGCGCGCGACCGCCCGGCGCCGGTCAGGGTTCGCCGAAGAACAAGCATGTCCTCCACGTCGATTCCGTGCGCCTCTATCATGCGGTTGGCGGGATGCTCCGCTGGAACATCGAAACTGGCGGAGACCGTAGCGCTTTCGCTGCCCTGCCGCAGCAGACCCGTCTCCGCCCGTGCGCCGAGCGCCAGGCCGAGCGCATCCAGCAGGATCGACTTGCCGGCCCCGGTTTCGCCGGTCAAAACGCACAGGCCGGCCTGAAAGGTCAGATCGAGTCTTTCGATGAGAACGACATTCCGGATGCTGAGCGCCGTCAACATCGCGGCGTCAGTAAGCCCAATCCCACATCCAGCTCAGCCATGAGCTTTCTTTCTGCGCCGGCTGAAGGTTGCTCTGCTCGAGCAGGGCATAACTGTCCGCATACCATTTGCTGCCGGGATAGTTGTGGCCGAGAACGGCCGCGGCCATTTGCGCTTCGTCCGTAATGCCAAGCGAAAGATAGGATTCCGTCAATCGAAGCAACGCTTCGGGAACGTGGGTTGTGGTTTGGTAGTTCTGCAGCACGACGCGGAAGCGGTTGATCGCCGCTAGATATTCGTGACGTTGCTGATAATAACGGCCAACCGCCATTTCCTTGCCTGCGAGATGGTCGGTGACAAGGTCGAGCTTCGCTCGGGCGTCGCGACCGTATTTCGTATCCGGGTAGCGGCGCGTGACGTCGCGCAGCGCTTGCAGGGCCAGCTCGGTCATCTTCTGATCGCGTCGGACATCCGATATTTGCTCGTAGTACGAAAGGCCTTTCAGGTAATAGGCATAGGCGACATCGCTGTTGCCCGGGTGCAATTCGATGAATCGGTCCAGGCCCACGATCGCCTCGTCATAGTCGTCCCGCTTGTAGGAGGCGAAAGCGGACATCAGTTGCGCCTTTGTGGCCCAGACGGAATAGGGATGCTGCCGCTCGACTTCATCGAACGAGATGACCGCATTCTTGTAATCCTCGCGCTGCAGAGCATCGACGCCGAAATTATAGAGCCGTTCGACGGTACGCGCCTGGTAGGTGTCGACGTCGTCTTCGGCACAGGCCGCCAAGAGGAAAGTAAGAGCGAGACAAAAAGCGCGCGCGATCGCGGCGGAGTATCGTATTCCGGTGAAGTGCTGGTACATCGTCAGTGCCCGCATTGGCGCAACGGCGTAGACCCTTATGGTCTCCGGCTGGTTGCCCCTGAATATATCACTGCCGGCTGGTATTTCCCACCGGAACGGATGTTGCGGCGTATTTGGAATTAGGCGGTTGCGGCGATCGCTTCCGAGCCCCAGCCGGAAGCGCCCAGCGGGATGCGCCGGTCCATGGAAATCGTCGTCCAGGCCGCATCCTCGGCGAACAGGGTCTCCAGCAGCTTGTGATGAAGCCCGTGCCCGGCCCGCACGCCGCTGAAACGGCCGATCAATGGACCGCCAGCGAGATACATATCGCCGATGCAATCGAGAACCTTGTGGCGCACGAACTCGTTGTCGAAGCGCAGGCCGTCGCTGTTCATGACCTCGTCGCCGTCGACGACGATGACGTTTTCGAGCGATCCACCTTGACCGAGTCCGGCATTGCGGAGCGCCTCGACCTCATGCAGGAACCCGAAAGTCCGGGCCCGCGAAATATCGGTCTTGAACGTGTCCGGTGATAAATCCATGACGAAATCTTGGCGTCCGATGGCCGCACTGTCGAAATCAATCCCGAATTCGATCGAAAACCCGTCCGCCGGTTCGAGGCGCGCGATGCTGTCGCCGTCCTGTACGGTGACGGGGTGCAGGACCTGAATGGCGCGCCGGGGTTCGTCTTGCTCTACAGTGCCTGCGCACTCGATCAGGAAAACGAAGGGCTCGGCGCTACCGTCCATGATCGGCACTTCCGGACCGCTGAGGGCGACGAGCGCGTTATCGATCTCGCATCCGGCCAATGCCGCCATCAGATGTTCCACGGTCGAAACACTGATGCCAGCTTCGTTGACCAAGGTCGTGCACATCTTCGTGCCGCCGACAAAGTCGTAGCGGGCGGGAATATCGCGATGGCTGTCGGTAATATCGGTGCGCCGGAAAACAATGCCCGTGTCGGCCGCCGCCGGATGCAGCTCCATCGTGACCTTGTCGCCTGTATGGAGACCGACGCCGGTGCAGCGGATGCTGCTTTTCAGCGTGCGCTGCCACGATGACGCGGCAAGCCTACCTATTTCCTCCATCCCCTCGGAACCCTTTACTTTCGCCCTACGATTAACCTGATACGAACTTGATTGAGTTAGTCTTTTTAGTTTCGTTTATCGATTGTGCAGATGTAACAATATCAGTGACTTGGCTCAAATCACTCTTTGTTACGAATTGTTACGCGGCCGCACCCCTTGGCGCGACCGCGTAACTCCCTGATATCGCACATATAATCATTTTGGCTAATTTGCTTGACGGCGCAGGAATGCCGGAATTTCAAGCATTTCCTCCTCCGCGGGCGATTGCGCCGCCGTATCCGCCGAATCGAGCCCGCCGAGCAGCGGTTGGCCGGTTTCGACCGGGGCCGGTTCGGGCCGTGGTGCGGATTGCAGTTCGGCCTTTGGCGCCGGTTTGGTTGCCGGTCCGCCGGGCTCGTTCTGCGTTCGCGCCCGCCCTGTCCCCGTCATGCGTTCGAACAGGGTCAGGCCTTTGCGCCTCGGCTGCGGCGGTTCGCTGCGTGCGTTTTCGATCGCCGCGGCAGCGAACGGTTCAGCCGGTTTCGCTTCCGACCGCACTTCGCCGGGACGTACCGGCCGTGGCGGAATGAACGCCGGCCGTTGCGGCAAAACCGGTTTCGGCGCCACCGGTTCCGAGGGAGCCGCGTCGTTCGCCGCTTCGGCTTCTGTTGGTGCGTTTGCCGCCGCATCCTCCGGTTCTTCGATCGGTAGGCTGGCTTCCGATTCGGGAACTGGCTCTTCGCTTGTTGCAAGCTCTTCGGTCGGTGCGGTCTCCACTTCCGGTGGCGCTTCCGCCACCCGCGTGTTCGAGACGACCGTCGTCAGGCCGATCGGCATGGGCCGCTGTTCGGCGTTCGCGATCGCCTCGATACCCGTCGCGACGACCGACACGCGGATCGATCCTTCGAGCATTTCCTCGAAGGTCGAGCCGAAGATGATATTCGCTTCCTGATCCACTTCCTGCCGGATCCGGTTGGCGGCTTCGTCGACTTCGAACAAGGTCATGTCCGGACCGCCGGTGATGTTGATCAGCACGCCCTTCGCGCCTTGCATCGTGACGTCGTCGAGCAGCGGATTCGAGATCGCCCGTTCCGCGGCTTCCACGGCGCGCTTGTCGCCGTCGGCCTCCCCGGTACCCATCATCGCCTTGCCCATCTCGCTCATCACCGTACGGATGTCGGCGAAGTCGAGATTGATCAGGCCCGGCATGACCATCAGGTCGGTGACGCCGCGGACACCGGAATACAGCACGTCATCCGCCATCTTGAAGGCGTCCGCGAAAGTCGTCTTCTCGTTGGCGATCCGGAACAGGTTCTGGTTCGGGATGATGATCAGCGTGTCGACATACTGCTGCAGTTCCTCGATGCCTTCCTCGGCGATATTCATTCGGCGGCCGCCTTCGAACTGGAAGGGTTTGGTGACGACGCCGACGGTCAGGATGCCCTGTTCCCGCGCCGCCCGGGCGATGACCGGTGCGGCGCCGGTGCCGGTCCCGCCGCCCATGCCGGCGGCGATGAAGACCATATGGGTCCCGTTCAGATGGTGTTGGATCTCGTCCAACGCCTCCTCGGCGGCGGCCGCACCGATCTCCGGCCGCGATCCGGCGCCGAGACCTTCGGTGGTGCCGAGACCCATCTGGATCTTGCGTTCGGATAGCGATTGGTTGAGTGACTGCGCGTCGGTGTTGCAGACGACAAAGTCGACCCCTTCGAGGTTCGAGCGTATCATGTTGTTGACGGCGTTCCCTCCGGCGCCGCCGACACCCACGACGAGAATGCTCGGCCTCAAATCGGATTGCGACTTTGGCATGCTGAGGTTGATTGTCATTTGAGCCTCCAGAATACCGTTACAATATCAGGGTTTGCCGGCTTTCGCCGACGCATTCCGGCGCCTTCAGCGCGCGGAATCTCGTTGCGGGCGTGACCGCTAGAAATGTTCACGGATCCACCCTCCGAAGCGGCCGAACGGGCCGCTCGTTGATTTCGATAAGCGGCTTCGAACCGGCCGCACTTCGCCCCGGTTGTCCGCGGCGTATGACAACAGGCCGGCGCCCGTGGCGAATGCCGGCCCGCCGGTGGCTTCCGCCAGCCCGGAAACGCCGATCGGCCGGCCGAGCCGGACCTGTTTGTCGAGTAGTTGGCTGGCCAGTTCCCGCACACCGGTCAATTGGCTGGCGCCGCCGGTCAGCACGACACGGCGGCCGGCCACCTTGTCGAAGCCGCTCGCGTCGAGTTTCGCGCGAACCAGTTCGAATGTTTCCTCCAGGCGCGGTGCGATGATGCTGACGATGAAGGATTTCGGCACCCGGTTTACGGTGCCTTCCTCTTCCTCGCCGATTTGCGGAGCATCGATGATATCCCGCTCGTCGGTCGGCGACGGCAGGGCGCCGCCATGCAGAGTCTTCAACCGTTCGGCGTGCCCCACCGGCGTCGACAGGCCGCGCGCGATGTCGTTTGTCACATGCAGGCCGCCGACGGGAATACTGTCGGTGAACGCCAGCGCGCCATCGAAGAAAACGGCGAACGAGGTCGTGCCGCCGCCCATGTCGATGACCGTAACGCCCAGATCGGTTTCGTCTTCCACGAGACAGGCCAGCCCGGATGCGTAAGGACTGACCACGTGACCGTTGATGCCCAGATGGCATTGGCCGACGCAGGAATCGATGTTGCGAATTACGTTGGCGGTGACCGAAACGGTGCGAATATGGACGCCGAGGATTTTCCCATTCATGCCGCGCGGATTGCGGACGCCATTCGCACCGTCGATCTTATAGCCGATGGGAATCGAATGGATCATCGTCCGGTCCGGCAACACGTCGCGGAACTTGGCTTCGCCGAACAGCTTGCGTAACTCGTTGTCGCCAATCGCCCCACTGCCGATTGCGGTCTGCAAATCTAGCTCGCCGTTCGCGGGAGCCCCGCAGCTTACATTGACGTAGACGTCCCGGATCGTTGTTCCCGCCATTTGTTCGGCGGCGTTGACGGCCCCGATAACAGCGTTCTGGGCGTCTTCCATATTGACGATCGCACCCGATTTGATCCCCTGGCTGGCATGATGCGCGATGCCGATAACGCGCGCGCGGCCGTTCTCGCCAAGCTCCGCGATGAAGCAGCAGATCTTCGTCGAACCAATGTCGAGCGCGGTAATCAGATCGTTGCGGGCCAAAACCTTTTTTCCCCTCTTATCCCGTCTCTTGCCGTCACGTTCGTCGTGTCACGTACTGTTTCCCGGTGCGCGCGCGCCGCCGCCGCGCCGTTGTACGACCAGCCTGTCTCGGATTCGCAGATCGATGGCGATGATGTCCTGGCTCAGGAGCTGCCTGTCGCGTTCCAGCGTCGCGAGGCGCGTCCAGGCGGCCTGTGCGTTTTCTTCCGGTAGGCGAATGTCGATACCGTCGTCGAGGCGCAGGTTCCAACGCCGTCCGCCCACCCATATCGCGGCGCGGACCCGCTTCATCAGGGGCGGCGCGGTCGCCAGCATGTCCAGCAGCGCCGGTGCGTGGCGCGGCGCATCCTTGCCGACGATGATCTTCAGATGGGCGAACCGATCGAGACCCTGGGACCCGATCACGGCGCCGGTTCGATCCACGAGTACGAATTTCCCTGCGCGCTGCCAGATCGCCATCGCCTTGCGCTCCCACAGGCGCAGAAAGACGGTGCCGGGCAAGCGCCGTTCGACCGACGCGTCGGCGACCCAACCGAGCTCGATGAGCCGCGCGCGGATCGCCCGTGTGTCGAGCGCCAGTATCGGGTCGCCGCGGCGGATTCCGACGATGCGCAGCAACTGCTCCTTGGTCGTTTCGACCCGACCTTCGACCAGCACTTCGTTGACCGCCAATCCGGCTCCGATGGTCGTCTCGACTGCGGCGGTTTCGATCCGACGCGCGGTGCGTTCCATTAACCCGGAAGAGAAAGACCAATAGACTCCCCATGAGGCGCCGCCGAGCAGCGCGGCGGCCAGACCGCCATAGAGGACGGGACGCAGCCACCGCCGGCTGGCGGCGCGGCGCTTTTTTCGGGCTTTGGCGTTTTGCTTCTTGCCGCCTTTGCCCTTCCAGATCGGGATCAGGCGTCGCATGCGGCATTCTCCACCATCCAGGAGACGAGGTCGTTCATTCCCATGCCGGCATGCGCGGCCTGTTCGGGGACCAACGAGAGCGGCGTCATGCCGGGCTGGGTGTTGATCTCCAGCATAAATAGGCGGCCCGGCGACGATTCAGTGTCGTCGTAGCGGAAATCGGCCCGGCTCACGCCGCGGCAGCCTAGCGCTTGATGCGCCTCGACCGCATATTCCATCGCCAGCTCGGCGATCTCGTCGGGAATGGGCGCCGGGCACAGATGGACGGTCTTCCCATCGGTGTACTTCGCTTCGTAGTCGTAGAAACCAGTATGCGGACGCAGTTCGGTGACGCCCAACGCCCGGTCTCCGATGACGGCGACCGTGAGTTCCCGGCCGTCGATATATTGTTCGACCAGTACATCGTCGCCATAGGGCCATTCGTCGAAGGCGACACGGTTGTCGCCCGGCTGGATCACCATAACGCCGACGCTGGAACCCTCATTGTTCGGCTTGACTACGAAGGGCGGCTCCAAGGGCAGGGAATCGCCGATTTCCGATGCCGATAACAGCCGGCCGTCGGGGCAGGGAATGCCGCGCGCGGTGAACAGCGCCTTGGCGGACTGCTTGTCCATCGCCAGGGCCGAGGCAAGCACGCCCGAGTGGGTATAGGGCAGTCCGAGGATATCGAGCAGGCTCTGGATGCGCCCGTCTTCGCCGAAGCGGCCGTGCAGCGCGTTGAAGACGACGTCCGGTGCCGGCTTCAAGGCGTCGACCAAAGCGTTTAAATCGTGTTTCACATCGACCCGATAAACGTCATAACCCGCGTCAGCCAACGCGTCCGCGCAAGCCGTTCCGCTGGCGAGCGAGACTTCGCGCTCGGCCGACCAGCCGCCCATCAGAACCGTTACCGATTTGCTCATGACGCACCGCCCGGGGCAGGCACGCCGATCCGCCTGATTTCCCATTCCAGTTCGATGCCGCAAGTTTCTCGCACCCGCTCGCGAACCTGTTCGCCCAGCGCTTCAAGGTCGGACGCGGTCGCGCCGCCGTTGTTGATCAGGAAGTTGCAATGCTGTTCCGAGACTTGGGCGCCTCCCTGGCGCAGGCCGCGGCAACCGGCTTTGTCGATCAGCTCCCAGGCCTTCGCGTCCGGCGGGTTCTTGAAAGTCGAGCCGCCGGTTTGGGTGCGGATCGGTTGGGTATCCGACCGCGCCGCGCCGATCGCGTCCATCCGCGCCGAGATCGCCTCCGCATCGCCCCGCTCGGCGTGCAAATCGGCGCCAACGAAGATCCAATCCTCCGGTACCTCGCAATGCCGATAGGCGTACCCCAGGGCGGAAGCCTGCAAGACGTTGAGGACGCCGGCCGGGTCGACGGCCCGGGCGCGAAGGACGACGTCTTGCATTTCCCGCTCGTAGGCGCCGGCGTTCATGCGCAGGGCACCGCCGATAGCACCGGGAATGCCGGACAGGAACTCCAGGCCGGCAACCTCTTCGCGCTGCGCCGTCCGCGCAACATTGATGGCGAGAGCGGATGCGCCGGCGGCGATGCTGTCTTCCCCGACGGTGATCTCTCCGAAGGCGCGGCCGAGTCGGACGACGACGCCGGGAATGCCGCCGTCGCGCACCAGGGCGTTGGAACCGACGCCGATAACGGTCACCGCCACGTCGCGGGGCCGTTCGGCCAGGAAATAGCGTAGGTCCGCCAAGCCGGCGGGCTCGAACGCGACTTCCGCCGGACCACCGACCTTGAACCACATATGGCGGGCGAGATCGAAATTCTCCGTATAAGTGCCCTCCACGCGCGGCAGGCGTTCGATCAGGCCTTTCTGTACGGCGACGGCGCTCATGCCTTGGCCTCCGCGCGATCGATGTCGAGATTTTTCAGTTCATCCGGGAGCGCGTGCGCCCAGCCGGTAATCGACCCCGCACCGAGACAGATCACGAGATCGCCCGATTCCGCGGTGTCGCGGATCAACGCCGCGAGTTCGGTCGGGTCGCCGAGCGGGATCACCTGACGATGGCCTCGAGTCCGCAGCCCTTGCACCAGCCCGTCGCGGTCGACGCCTTCGATGGGCGCTTCGCCTGCCGCATGCACGTCGGAAACGATCACCGCGTCGGCGTCGTTGAAGCAGGTGCAGAATTCCTCGAACAGGTCGCGCAGCCGCGTATAGCGGTGCGGCTGCACTACCGCGATGACCTTGCCCTGCGCGACGGCGCGCGCCGCCGTCAGGACCGCCGCGATTTCCACGGGATGATGGCCGTAATCGTCGATCACCGTGATGCCGCCGGTTTCGCCGATTTTGGTGAAGCGCCGTTTGACGCCGGCGAACGCTTTCAGGCCTTTGGCGATCGTTTCGTCATTGATTCCCATCTCGTTGGCAATCGCGATCGCAGCCAGCGCATTTTGCACATTGTGGGCGCCGAACATCGGCAGCAGGAGCGCTTTCAGGGTGCGTGGCGACTCGCCTCTTGTCGCGATGGCGACATCGAACTCGACGCCGCCCGGGCGGGTTCGCAGATTCTCCGCCCTGACTTCGGCCTGCGGGCTCATGCCGTAGGTGATAAGCCGCCGATCATTGATCTGGCCGATCATCGCCTGGACGTCCGGATGATCGATGCACAGCGCGGCGAAGCCGTAGAACGGGATGTTCTGAACGAAGGTTCGGAAGGCTTCCTTTTCGACATCGAACGTGCCGTAGAAATCGAGATGTTCGGGATCCATGTTGGTGACGACGGCGATTGTGGCCGGCAGCTTGGTGAAGGTGCCGTCGGATTCGTCCGCTTCGACGACCATCCATTCACCGTCGCCGAGACGGGCGTTCGTACCGTAGGCATTGATGATGCCGCCATTGATGACCGTGGGGTCAAGTCCGGCGGCATCGATCAGCGCGGCGACCATCGACGTCGTGGTCGTCTTGCCGTGCGTGCCCCCTACCGCGATCGCCCATTTCAGGCGCATCAGCTCGCCCAGCATTTCCGCCCGGCGTACGACGGGGATCATTTTTGTCTGAGCGGCGGCGACTTCCGGGTTGCCGGGCTTGATCGCGGACGACACGACGACGACCTGCGCTTCGGTGACGTTTTTCGAATCGTGTCCGATAACGACCGGGATGCCGAGATCGCGCAGCCGTAGAACGTTGGCGCTTTCGGAGACATCGCTGCCTTGCACGTCGTAGCCGAGATTGTTCAGCACTTCGGCGATACCGGACATGCCAATCCCGCCGATGCCGATGAAATGGATGCGTCCGATGGAAAGAGGCATGGTCCTCATGCGGCCGCCTCCTGCACCGGGTCGGGTGCATTCTTGCCGTTGCCGTTCGCGCCGATGACCCCGGCGACGACATCGGCAAGCCGTTCCGTAGCCTCCGGCATTCCGATCTGCGCCGCGCAGCGCGCCGCCATCGCCAGGGTGGAATCCATGGAGAAAAGCGACACCAGGCGGTCGGACAGCGTCTCCGGCGTAAAATCGCGGTCCGGTATCATCCAGGCGCCGCCGGAATCGCAAAGCCGGGCCGCGTTGATGGTCTGATGATCGTCGATCGCGTGCGGGTAGGGCACCAGGATCGCCGGGCGGCCGGCGGTGGTCAGTTCCGCCATCGTCGAGGCGCCGGCGCGGCAGATCAGCATATGCGCGGCCGTCAGCCGCAGCGGGATGTCGCCGAAGAACGATGCCAGTTCGGCTTTGATCTGCGCCTGCGCGTAATCCTCCCGGACTTTCGCGAGATCTTCCTTGCGGCACTGCTGGGTGACGCGAAGTCGCCGGCGCAAATCGTCGGGCAGGGCGGCCAATGCCGCCGGCACCACATTGCTGAATTTGGAAGCGCCCTGACTGCCGCCGATGATCAGCAGCTCGATGGCGGATTCCGGATCGAGCGCCGGAAGCGGCGTCTGCCGCACGGCGACGATCTCCGGACGTACCGGGTTGCCCGTCCACACCGATTTGCCGCGGTCGGCGTTGCGCAGGAAGGCGGTCGTTTTGAAGGCGGTTGCCACCCGAGTTGCGCGCGGTGCGAGAACGCGGTTGGCCCGTCCCAAAACGGCGTTCTGCTCGTGGATCGCGGTCTTGATGCCAAGATGGGAGGCGGCCAGCAGGGTTGGTACCGTCGCGTAACCGCCGAAGCCGACGACTACGTCCGGTTCGAGGTTGCGCAACAGCTTGCGGGCCTGGAAATAGCCCGCCGTCAAGCGCCCCAGGGCGGCCAGTTTGGCGAAGAGGCCCCGCCCGCTCACGCCGGCGGCCTGGATCGCATGCGTGGTGACGTTATCCAACGGCCCGTTATAGGCGTCGCCACGACGGTCCGTTATCAGCTCCAACCGGTAGCCGCGCGCCAACATTGCTCCCGCCAGCGCTTGCGCCGGGAAGATATGGCCGCCGGTACCGCCGGTCGACAGAACGATGAGCGGGGTGCGCCGGCTCATTCGGCGCCTCCCGACCGCCGCCGGGTCAATGCCAGTAGCATCCCCATGCCGAAGGCGAGCGCCAGCAGCGATGAGCCGCCATAGGAAATGAAAGGCAGCGTCATCCCCTTCGTCGGCATCAGGTTCACGGTTGACGCCATATTGATGATTGCCTGCAGCGCGAACTGAACCAGCAGCCCTGCGGACGCCAGAACGATGAACAGATTGCTGTCCTCCAGGACACGGAACAGGCCGCGCAGCACGATGAAGGCGAACAAAGCGACCAGGATCAGACAGGCGACAAGACCGAACTCTTCACCGGCGACCGCGAGTATGAAATCCGAATGGGCGTCCGGCAGATAGGCCTTCGCGGTTCCCTCGCCGGGACCGCGACCGAACAGGCCCCCGTTCATGAAAGCTTCCATGGCGCGGTCGATTTGGTAGTTGTCGCCGGAAGCCGGATCGAGAAAGCGGTCGACCCGGGTGGCGACGTGGGGGAAGACGAAATAGGCGACGACCATCGATGTCAGTCCGAGCAGGCAGATCAAGCCGACCCAGGTCGCCGAGAGTCCGGCCAGGAACCATTGCGTGAACCAGATCGCGGAAACGACGATCGCCTGGCCGACATCGGGCTGCGCCAACAGCAGACCCAGCACCGCGAGGTACAGGAAGCCGGATATCTGATAGCCGGGGATGTCCTCGCCCAGCCGGCGGGCGGAAAACATCCAGGCGGCCACGACGGCGAAGGCCGG
>CAYLTU010000050.1:0-3417 GCA_964386465.1 uncultured Rhodospirillaceae bacterium | reverse complement strand
GTCCACCACCACCGGCCCAGGATCGAGCTGTCGTCGCGCGCAATCGGCGTCATGGCGCAGCCTCCTCGAGCGCGAAGAACTGCCGGTCGCTGCCGGGAAGGCCCCTGACGACCCGTTCGAATTCCCGGCCGCGTTCTTCGAAGTTGGGAAACTGGTCGTAGGACGCGCAGGCTGGAGACAGCAGGACCACGGCGTCCTGCGGTTTCTCCCGTTGCGCCGACGCGTGCGCGTCACGCGTGGCAATTTGGAGGGTGCCGGATTGAACGGTGTCGACATCGCGGC
Source organism: uncultured Rhodospirillaceae bacterium (assembly GCA_964386465.1). Lineage (GTDB taxonomy): Bacteria > Pseudomonadota > Alphaproteobacteria > UBA8366. Next base: position 3,135 of record CAYLTU010000050.1, on the reverse strand, counting down.
CGAGTCGTTCGGCGAACGGTTCGGCGGCTTCGCCGATCAGGAAAGCATGGCGAATCCGCGGCAGGAACGGGGTCAGGCTGTCGAGACCGCCCTCCTTGGCCCGGCCGCCTGCGATCCAGTAGATATCTGCATAGCAGGACAAGGCCCGCGAGGCGGCTTCCGGGTTGGTCGCCTTGCTGTCGTTTACATAAGCCACCCCGTCGATGCGGGCGACCAATTGCTGGCGATGGGCGAGACCCGGATAGCTCTGCAGTCCCGCGACGATGCTGTCCGGCGCCACGCCCGCGGCCCGGGACGCGGCATAGGCGGCGGCCGCGTTCTGTGCGTTGTGATCGCCGGGAAGCGTTGCGATTGCACCGATATCGGCGATCGCCGTCCGCGTACCGTCGATATCGTCGATCAGAACGCCGTCCGCGACATAGACGCCGCCGGCCACCGGTGTGGTGCCGGAGACGGGAATGACGTCGGCCGCGCCTCGATCGCGCAAGCCGGCGCAGATCGCCGTGCATTCCGGGTCGTCCACGCCGACGATCGCGGTGCCCGAACACTCTTCGAAGATCATCCGCTTGGCGGCGATGTAACCTTCCATGCCACCATGGCGTTCGAGATGATCGGGCGTGATGTTCAACAGGACGGCGATATCGAAACCGCCGCTCGGCGTCAGCTCGAGTTGGAAGGAGGAAAGTTCGAGGACGTAATGGCCGTCGCCGCCCAGCAGATCGAGATCTAGCGCCGGCCGGCCGAGATTGCCGCCGGTCTGGACCGGTGTGCCGGCTGTTCTCAGGATATGGCCGATGAGCGCGGTCGTCGTCGACTTGCCGTTCGTTCCGGTGATCGCGATATAGCGCGCGTCGGGCGCCGACCGCTTCAGCAGTTCGATGTCGCCGATTATCTCGACACCGCGCGCGCGCGCCGCCGTAGCGGCCGGGTGCGGTGCGGGGTGCGTGTGGGGAATGCCCGGGCTCAGGACGAGCGCGGTGATATCGTCCCAGCCATCCTCCGAGAAATTTGCGAGAGGCAGGCCTTCGGCCTCGGCCGCGGAGCGGCTGCCGGCATCGTCGTCCCAGGCGCAAACGGTGGCGCCGGCCTGCACCAGCGCCTGCGCCGTACGCAGTCCGGAACGTCCCAGCCCCATCACCGCGACTTTACGATCTGTCATGTCTTGGATTGGGATCATCACGGCCTACCTCAACTTCAACGTCGACAGGCCGATGAGGGCGAGGATCATCGCGATGATCCAGAAACGGATGACGATCGTTGGCTCCGCCCACCCTTTCTTTTCGAAATGGTGGTGCAGCGGCGCCATCGCGAAAACGCGCCGCCCCGTCAGCTTGAACGAGGCGACCTGGACGATGACCGACACCGTCTCCAGGACGAACAGCCCGCCAATGATCGCCAGTACGAGTTCATGTTTGGTGACGATGCTGACCGCGCCGAGCGCGCCGCCGACCGCGAGCGATCCCGTGTCGCCCATGAACACCATCGCTGGAGGCGCGTTGAACCACAGGAAGCCGAGGCTGGCGCCGACCATGGCGCCGGCGAAAACCGCGAGCTCGCCGGACCCCGGCACGTACTGGATCTGCAGGTAATTCGCGTAGACGGTGCTGCCGACGAGATAGGCGATCGCGCCGAAACAGGCGGCGGCGATCATGACGGGAACGATGGCGAGTCCGTCCAGCCCGTCCGTCAGGTTCACGGCGTTCGAGGATCCGATCATGACGAAGGCCGCGAAGGGAATGAAGAACCAATGCAGGTCGAGCAGCAGGTTCTTGAAGAAGGGGAAGACCAGCGCATCGTTGAGGGGCGCCGGCGTCAGATGGAGCACCCATGCGGCGGCGCCGACGGCGATGATCAGCTGGAACAGCAGCTTCAACCGGCCGCTCAGGCCTTTGGAATTCGCGAGAGACAGTTTCAGGTAATCGTCGGCGAAACCGACGGCGCCGAAGCCGATGGTGACCAGGAGCACGACCCAGACATAACCGTTACGGAGATCGGCCCACAGGATCGTGCTGACGCTGATCGAAAGCAGGATCAGGAACCCGCCCATGGTCGGCGTGCCCGCTTTCTTGAAATGGGTCTCGGGGACGTCCTCGCGGATGTTGCTGGCGGAACCTTGCTGGTTTTTAAGCCAGTTGATGATCGTCGGGCCCAGGATGAAGCTGATGACAAGCGCCGTCATGATCGCGCCGCCCGTGCGGAAGGTGATGTAGCGGAACAGGTTGAGGACCGGGATTTCGCCAGCCAGCGGGTAGAGAAGGTTGAACAGCATCGCGCGGCCTACCTTCCGTTCGCCGTGCGTTTGGCGACGGAACGGTCGAGCGCCTTTAGGGCCGCAACGATGGGAGCCATGCGGCTGCCGAGCGACCCTTTCACCATGACCGCGTCACCGGCGCCAACCGCGTCGAGCACGGCCGGCAGCAGCGCTTCGCAGGAGGGCGCGGTCGCGGCGACGCGCGCGGGGTCGAGCGCCGACGCCAGCGCGGCCATTCGCGGACCTGCGAGAAACACTTGGTCCACGCCGTTGCGCAAGACGTTGTCCGCGAGAGCGGCGTGCAATTCGGTGGCGCGCGCGCCCAGCTCCAGCATATCGCCAAGCACTGCGATCCGCCGACCGGCGCAGGTGCCAAGCACGTCCAGTGCCGCGCGGGTCGAAGCCGGGCTTGCATTGTAGCTTTCGTCGATCAGCAGGAACGCGCCGTCGGCGAGTTCAATCGTGCTCTGCTCGCCGCGGCCGACGGCGGGCGCGACGTCCGCCATCGCGCGGGCGGCTTCCGCCACGTCCGCGCCCAGCGCATCGACGACGGCGAGGGCGCCCAGGCTGTTTATGACCCAATGGGCGCCGGGCGCGCCGAGAATGTAGCTGAGCGGTACGCCGTCGATCTCCGCATCGACCCGCCAGCCCGCCTGCCCCGGCGTACTCTCGCGCAAGCGGATATCCGCATCGCGGTGCGAACCGAAACTCCTTGTACGGCCAACGCCGGCCTTCTCCGCATGGTCGCGCAAGCGGTCGAAATGCCGGTTGTCCCGGTTCAGGACAGCCGTGCCCTTGCTGCCCATCCCCGCGAAAATCTCACCCTTGGCGTCGGCGATCGCCTCTTCCGACTCGAAGAATTCAATATGGACCGCCGATACGTT
>CAYLTU010000049.1:0-25776 GCA_964386465.1 uncultured Rhodospirillaceae bacterium | reverse complement strand
TTGCACCAGTGCGAGAAGGCGCCCATCGCCTTTTCCGGCAAGACCTTCGCGAAGGCCCCGTTGATCGCGTCGAACATGCGGATCTGCAGCGCAGCGCGACCACCGCTCGGCGCCGGGAAGGCCGGATTGAAGAAACTGCCCTCCTTCGCCTGGGTGATGATCGGCCGGATGCCGCCCGCATTTTGCGGCAGCATCGGGTCGAGGAAGACTTTCACCGCGAACAGCGTGTAGGCCCGCGTGTAATTGATGTAGGAGTTGATCGCGGCCGGCACCTGTTCGCTGCTGCGCGAATAATCGACCGTGATCTGGTCGTCCTCGACGATGACGTCGACGGCGATCCGGATCGGCGGCGTGTCCGCACCGTAATCGTCCATATGGTCTTCGAAACTGTAGGTGCCGTTCGGCACGCCGCGCAACACCTCGCGAATGCGATCTTCCGACCGGTCGAGGATCGCGTCGAAGGCGCGTTCGAGCTGGCCGGCGCCATAGGTCTCGAAGAACTCGGCATACCGCGCGGCGCCCGTCGTGTTGGCGTTGAGCTGGGCGCGAAAATCGCCGCGCACCTTGTCCGGCACACGGATGTTGCCGAGGATCAGGCGCAGCATGTCGGGATCGAAATCACCGTCGCGCACCACCCGGACCGGCAGGATACGGAGCCCTTCCTGGAAGGATTCCGTCACCCCAAGCACCTTCTGCGAGCCCGGCGCGGCGCCGCCGACATCGATCTGGTGCGCGATATTGACGATGTAGCCGATGATCTCGCCGCCGAGAAACGCGGGGGTAATCAGGAAACAATCGGGGAAGTGGCCCGACCCGAGCAGCGAATCGTTGACCATTATACCGTCGCCGGGCTTGAGGCTTTGCGGCGGATGGTATTCCAGCGCGCTTTTCACCACATAAGGCATCGAGCCGAGATGACCGGGCGAGAAGTTGCCCTGCGCGATCAGCCGCGCATGCCGGTCGAAGATCCCGGTGGAAAAGTCCTGCGCTTCGCGTACGGCTTCCGAGTAGGCGGTGCAACGCAAGGTACTGCCGACCTCTTCCGCGATCGAAAGCAACCCGTTCCAGATCACGGACAGCGCGATCGGATCGATCGGATCGTCCTTGCCCACCGGCCGGTCATTCATCGCCTTCCCCTCCGATGTCGATCACGAGATGCCCGCGCGGGCTGATCGCGGCGCGGTCGCCGGGCAGCACCAATGTCGTGGAATCAGTTTCCTCGATCAGCGCCGGCCCCTCAACCCTCTCGCCGACCCGGAGCCCGGTGCGGTCAAGCACCTGTATTTCGGTGTAGCCGCCGCTTTCCGGAAAGTAGGCCCGCCGCCTCGCCGGCGGCCGGCCGGCGCCGTCGGTTTCCTCAAATCCGCTGCTTTCCGCGCGGTCTGAAACCGGCAAACTCGCCACCAGGTACCAGTCGACGGCCTCGATCGCCGCGTCCGCGTCCCGATAACGATAGAGCCGCTCATAGCCTGTGTGGAACATCTCCGCGGCGCTCGCGATGAACATTTCATCGACCGCCCCGCCCGGCAAATCGGTCCGGACTTCGTAGCCCTGTCCAGCGTAGCGCATATAGGCGAAACGGGACCAGCGCGGTATGCCCGCCATGCCGAGGCGGGCCAGGTCCGCGCGGGCCTGGGTTTCCAACTCCGTATAGATTTCAGCGATGGCCGACGCGGCACCGGCCTTTAGCGTCAAGACCCGGGTCTGCGATACGTCGATGCGCGGCTCGGCCTGCAACAGCCCGAACGCGGAGCCGACGCCGGCGCCGTGCGGGACGATTACCCGCGGTACGCTCAACGCCCGGGCGAGTCGCGTCGCGTGCAGCGGTCCCGCGCCGCCGAACGCGACCATCGCATAGCGCCGTGGGTCGCGCCCGCGCTCCAGCGAGACGATGCGCATGGCGCGCTCCATGTTGCTGTTGGCAACGGTGTGGATGCCCCAAGCCGCCTCACCCAGGGAAAGGCCCAGCGGGTCGCCGATGGCGCGCTTGATGCTGCCTTCCGCCCCGCCGCGATCGAGCGCCATCGCCCCGCCGTTGAAGTAATCCGGGTTCAGATATCCGAGCACGAGATTGGCGTCGGTCACGGTCGGCTGCGAACCGCCATTCCCATAGCAGACAGGCCCCGGGTCGGCGCCCGCGCTTTCCGGCCCGACCTGAATGATACCCATCTCGGTGCGCGCGATGCTGCCACCGCCGGCGCCGATTTCCAGCAACTCGACCGCCGGCAGGCTGATCGGCAACCCGCTGCCCGACTTGTAGTGAACCGGATCGACTTCGAAACTCGGCATGATCGCAGGGTCGCCGTCGTCGATCGCGCCGAGCTTGGCGGTCGTCCCGCCCATGTCGAAGGTCAGTACATGGTCCGCACCCTCGTCTGCGGCGACATCGCCGCACATCAGAACGCCCGCGGCCGGACCGGACTCGACGATACGGATCGGATACTCGCGGGCGAAGTCCGGCGAAACCAGCCCGCCATTCGATTGCATGATGAACAGATCGTTGCGGAATCCCCACGCGCCCAGCGCACCTTGCAAATGGCCGAGATAGCGGGTCACTGCCGGTTTGATATAGCTGTTGGCGACCGTCGTACTGGTCCGCTCGTATTCGCGAAACTTGGGCGAGACGCCGGACGACAGCGAGACAAGCACATCCGGCGCCCGATCGGCGAGACGGTCGCGCACGGCGCGCTCGTGCGCGGGATTGGCATAGGCATGCAGCAGCGCCACGGCGATCGCCTCGTACCCGCCCGCGACAACTTGATCCACCACGGCATCGAGCGCCGCACCATCGAGCGGCCGCAGGACTTCACCGTCGAACGCCATCCGCTCATCGAGCTCGAATATATCCCGGCGTCGCACCAGCGGCGCCGGCTTGTTCAAGTAGAGATCGTAAGTCTCGTAGCGCTTTTGCCGGCCAATCAGCAGCACGTCGCGGAAACCCCGCGTCGTGATCAGCGCCGTCGCCGCGCCCTTGCGCTCGATGATAGCGTTGGTCGCGACCGTCGTGCCATGCAGCACGCTCTCGATCGACGCCGCCGGCAAGTCCGCTTCCTCTAGAAGTCTCTGGAATCCCGCCAGCACCGCTTCCGCCGGATCGGATTGCGAGGTCGGCACTTTGAGCGTGCGAGTCCCCGTCGGGCCCTGTAATACAAAATCCGTGAAAGTACCACCGATATCAAACGCCGCGCGCACCTGTCGCCTCCCGCACTGAACAGGCGGTCATAATAGAGGCTTGCGGCGCTTAAGCCAAAGAGACCAGGTCAGCGAATCTCGGCTTCGGCGACGCGAACTTCCCGTGGCCGGCACGGCGGCAATCGGCCGGCGTCCAGCTCCTGAATAAAGCGCTCGAAGTCCACATGATCGCGCGGCTCCATCGGCGGCGCTTCCGCAAAACGTCTGACGGGTTTCGCCATTTCCCAATCCTCTCGCATTGGAGCGATTTCCCCCGTATTGCGCCAGAGTCACGCCGTTCAGACACCACCCATTTGGATGATATTTGCAATTTTATGTAAATTTTCTGGAATTAGGGGCCCCGCGGGAACGATTCGCGGCGAGAATTCGCCTAACGCGCGATCCGCGCCAATACACCCTCCGCCTCCGCCACGATATCCCGCACCACGTCGCCGGCGGGCCTTACCGCGTGAATGAGGCCGGAGCTCTGCCCCGCCGGCAGCACGCCGTTTTCGACATCCCCCTTGTGGCGGCCAAGTTCGGACGCCGGGTGGCCGTATTTCCGGCCCTGCAGCGGGTACGGCAGGATCTCTTCCTCTCGCCCTTCCCAGGACGCGGTGTAGCCATTGCGGATCAGGCGGCAGGTCTTGCCGCTATGCGCCCTGGTGACGACGGTACCGACGGTATCGATGTCGACGATCTTGTCCTTGTAGTTGCGATGCGCGAAGGATTCCTCGGTGGCGATGAAACGGGTGCCGAGCCAGACGCCCTGCGCACCGAACGCCATCGCCGCGGCCAACCCACGCCCGTCGGTCAATCCGCCACCGGCCAGGACCGGCGCGTCGACCGCATCGACCACCGCCGGAATCAGCGCCGCCGTACCGATCGTTCCGACATGGCCTCCGCCATCGCAGCCGGTCGCGATGATCGCGTCGACGCCGTCCGCGACCGCCTTCTCCGCATGGCGCACCGCGCCGACCACGGACATCACGTAGATGCCCCGTTCGTGCGCCTCCGGCACCACGGCCTTGGGACTCCCGAGACCGGAAATCAGCACCGGAACCCTTTCTTCCAACACGACCTCGATCATGTCCTGCACCGAGTCGGTATATTGCGCCACCTCGGCGCCCTCGGCGCGTATCGTCGCGAACAGGATATCGACGCCGAACGGCCTGTCGGTCCGTTCGCGCACGCCGTTGATCTCCGCCAGCAGCCCTTCCCGGTTCAGGGTCGATCCGGCGCCGATCACGCCGAGCCCACCCGCTTCCGAGACCGCCGCCGCCAGTTCGGCGCGCGCCACCCAGCCCATGCCCGCCTGGAACACCGGATATTCAATGCCGAGCCGCTCGCAGATCGGCGTATGCAGTTTTTCCTTCGCCATGGCGTTGCTGTCCTCTCTTTCGATCACGGTCGTCAAGCCTATCTTGCCGCACACGGGCCGACCCGTCGAATGACCATGCGGCATCGGTTATAGTCGGGTAACGAGAAAGCCAGGGAGCCTCAAAATGACCGACGCGCCGCTGCCCCCGTTCGAGGGCTATACGATCTATGATCCGATCGATCCGTATGAAAACCTGGCCGGTCCATTCTTCTGGAAACAGCGCGAGGACGGCAGACATCATTTCGCGCTCAAAGCGGAAGCGCGGCACTGCAACCGGCACGGCATCGTGCATGGCGGACTGATGATGGTGATGATCGACCTGACCATGGTGGTCTCGGCGAAGCAGCATAAGGAAGAAGTGCTGGTCACGGTTTCGCTCAATTCGGAGTTCATCGCCGCGGGCCAAGACGGGGAGATCATCGAGGCGGAAAGCGAAATCATCCGGCGTACGCGCAGCCTCGCCTTCACCCGCGGCCGCGTCTTCGTCGGCGACCGCACGTTGCTTGCCGCCAGCGCGGTGCTGAAACCGCTGAAACCGAGAGATTAGAAAGAGGTAGACCATGAGTTTGAAGGGAAACAACGTCCTGGTCACCGGCGCCGGTACGGGAATCGGCGCCGCGATCGCCAACGCAATGGCCGCGGCGGGCGCCGACGTGATCGCGGCCGATATCGACGAGGCCGCGGCGAAGGCGACCGCCGACGCCATAGCCGCGCAAGGGGTCCGCAGCCTCGCCCTGCAGACCGACTGCGGCGACGTCGCCAGCATCGATGCCATGGTCGACGCCACGGTCGATGCGTTCGGCAAACTCGACATCATCGTGAACAACGCGGGCGTGACGCGTTCGGCCTATATCATGGACCTGACCGAGGCGGATTGGGACCGCATCCACCGGGTCAACGCCAAGGGCGTCTTCTTTTGCATGCAGCGCGCGGCGCGGCAGATGATCGAACAGGGCGGCGGCCGCATCGTCAACATGGCTTCGGTCGCCGGACGCGGTTTCAAGGACACCTCGAACGCGGCCTACGCGGCGAGCAAGGGCGCGGTTATCTCCATGACCTGGACGGCGGCGCAGCAGCTAGGCGAGCACAACATCAACGTTAACGCGATCTGTCCCGGCGTCACGCTGACGCCGCTGTTCGAGTCCCTGATGGTCGGTCTCGCCGAACGCAAGGGCAAGACGCAGGAAGAGGCGCTGGCGGATATCTCTCGCCCGATCCCGATCGGCCGCGCCAACACACCGGAGGATATTGCCGCGATGGCCGTGTTCCTGGCCGGCCCGGGCGCGCGCAACATCACCGGACAGGCCTACAATGTGGACGGCGGGCTGGTGACGAGCTAGTTCATGAAACCATGGCCTAGCGCGGGCGGGCGACGAAGACCAGTACCGGGATCAGCGGTAGGGACAGAAAGCGCAGGCGCGCCAGAATCAAGGAGATACCTTGCGCGAGCAGATTGCGCAGCGGTTCCCGCAGCACCGCGTCCAGGACCTCGCCCGTCACTTCCTCGCCTTGAAATCCGCTCTCCTCGAAGAGCGAGCGGAGCGATTTCCGGGAGTGCGGCAAACAGTCGTAAATTTCGCCGCGCCCGGTCATCTGGAGATAAGCCGAAGCGATTCGCGCTGGAAACCAGCTCAGCAACGGCAGCTTGTAATGCGGTTCGAACACGCTCCAGCGGTTCGGCACGGCGAGGTAGAGAACGCCGCTGTTCCGCAAGACACGTCTGATTTCCGACAGATGGTTCCGCTGGTCGCCGAGGCCGCCGACATGTTCGATGACACGGGTGTAGAGAACTGCGTCGAACGCGGCGTCGCCGAACGGCAAATCGGTACCTTCGACCAAGCGGAAGTCGAGGCCGTCCGCTCGCAAACCGTTATCCTGCCGGTCGATAGCCGTAACCGTCGCGCCCAACGCTTGCAGTCCGGCGGCCGTCTCGCCCGAGCCGGTTCCGATATCCAGCAGGTCGCATCCCTCGAACGCGATATAGCGTTGCAAGATATTCCGGATCCGGGCCGCCTTAGCGGAACCGGGGCTTTGCGTTTCGTTTGCCAATTCTGACTCCGGCGGTGAAGTACGCGCCATTCTGCTACGGCCCCCAATCCAATACACGCGCGCGACGCGACGCTTGACGCCGCGCGCCAGGCCCGTGTTCCCTACGAGGCGGTAAAATCTTGTGGTGCACGATCGATGGATATTTCAGATGAACGAGGCGGCAGGTTACAGGCGGATTCACGGAAGCTGTCACTGTGGCAATATCCGCATCACACTGGATTGGCCCGGGTCGCCGGAAACGATCCCGGTACGTGCTTGCGGCTGCAGCATGTGCCGCAAGCACCGCGGCGTATGGACCTCGAACCCGGCGGGCCGTTTCACCTACGAGATCGCGGATGACAGCAAGGCCACGCGGTACCGGTTCGGCACGAAAACCGCTGACTTCCACACCTGCGCGAATTGCGGCGTGGTGCCGATCGTCACCTGCGAGATGGATGGCGAACATTATGCCGTCGTCAACGTCAACACGTTCGACGACGTCGATCCTTCGGAACTCGTCGAGGCGGCGGCCGACTTCGAGGGCGAGGACACGGACACCAGGCTGGCGCGCCGCCGACGCAACTGGACACCGCAGGGATAATGCGACACCCGACTTATGGTTCAACCTTCCGTTTTACCTCTCACCGCCCCAAAGGCCCGGACTTCGTCTCTGCATTAAGGAGTTGGTAGGGATTTAGTGAGAAATTTCTCCTTAATGGTTAAGAGATAGATCGGGTGTTTACGCAAGTGCGGGTGGGACCAAAAACGTCAATAATTTTATACGTTTAGTGGACGTCGCACAATTCCAGAGCACTTGGTTTTCTTAGACTAACAACGCAACTGAACGCCGATGGACCGCTCTCAACTTCGCAACATGATCGCTTCAGGCCGTGCGGTGGCGCTCGATTGCCATGAAATCAGCAGTGCAATTCCGGCGGACGACCCGGTAGGGCTGCTGTTCAAGACGCGGATCATGAACAATTCGGTCATACTGAAGCGCTTCGAGCCCGCGCTTGCGACCGCGCGCCAGCCCGTCGTCGTCACGACCGTCGTGTATTTTCCATACGACATCAACAATCGGTATGACGGCGGTGAATCGCTGGACTTCAACGCGTACAGCTTTCACAGCGATCTGTCGTTCAAGATCACGAAGGATGATACGACGCCGGAAATCCAGGAACAGATCCACGCGGATATGGAAGTCCTGAGCCTGCTCAATTCGATGCACAGCCTCGATCCCTTCATGTTCAAGAGCAAGGCGGAGCAGCAGGACGTCGCCGACACCATCCACGATGCCTATTTCGCGATCTCGCCCAAGGAGTGGGATAAAATCAGGATCCCAATTCGCGAGAAGATCCAGACGCTCGTCACCAAGGCCTTGGGCACGTCGACGGGTGTCGACGACAAACTGGCCCGGGAACAATACATCGAGAAGTTTCTCGTGAAGATCTGGGAAGCCAAGGACGTGAACGGGATCGAACCGTTTATCCAGGCCATGCAGCTCGAACCGGCGCGCGCACCGGAGGTATTTTTTGCCTGGAAGGCGGTTTGCTACTACCAGGTCCGTTTCTCGGAAATTCTAAAGCCGCTGCAAACGATGTTCAAATGGGTCGGGCACGACGAGCTTTGTTTCCCGGTCGACCATGCCGGCCTGTCGAACGAAGAATATGAGAGTATTCAAAAGAAACGCGACGGATTGCGGGCGAAAATGCGCGACGGCTATATCGGCGCCCAAAAGGTGCTGCGGATGTACGAGCACAGCTACAATGAATTTGTTAACAACGACCGCCCTCAGGCGTTCATCGATTTTCTCGAAAACTCGGAAAACTCATACCTGCTTCTTGCCAACCACGTGTCGATTGCGACGCACAGCATCAATCTCTGGAAATGGTACGTAAAGCAGTACAACGCCGAAATGGTGCGGAAACCGTTCCTCGAGCTTTTCGAAGGCCTGATTTCGCTGTACGGCGTCAGCCATACACAGGAACGGGTTCCGGCTTAGCCGACGATCAATCGCTTTGCGGTCGATTGCGGGAACGATTTTAAGAATCGGCGTTTTCATTCAGAGCTTTCTTTTTCGTTCAACTCCTCCAGCCACAATGTGAGTTTCCTGCGACAGCGTCAGGTTCGCCGGTAAATCGAAGCCGAAGGCGTCGAGGATGGCGTGCGCGCTGCTGAAAGCCAGGAATTCATAGGGGAATATGAGGCGGAATCCGGTGCAGGCAGCGGCCCCACCGAACATTTTGCCAGCCATATGGCGTGTAGGCGCATCTTGCATTGAAATGTCCAACAGCTGAATATTCCCGTCCGGAGCAAGTCGTTGAAGAGCCAGAGTGATGAACAGGATGGTACGCGGCATGAGCGATGGAGCCTGGAGAATCCAGAATTGCGACAGCGAGGGCAGTAACCTGGTAAACGCTAATACAATCGGTGCCGTGCTCGGTCGTGGCCGGCAATCACCTGGCGTGAATGTAGTTTTAGCATGGAGGTAATCTGGCAAGCGGTTTTGGCGTCCCTTTCGATGTTGTGGACGCTCGACGAACGGCTGATGGAGGTAATTCTTCTTTCTCTTAAAGTCAGTCTGACGGCGCTGTTGATCTCGTCGATGATCGGCCTGCCCATCGCGGCGGGCCTCGCCTTGACGCGGTTTCCGGGGCGAAAAACAATATTGGTGTCGTTCAACGCCATGATGGGCCTGCCGCCGGTCGTCGTCGGTCTGGTGGTGTATCTGCTTTTGTCCCGGTCGGGACCCTTCGGCGTCTTCAATCTTTTGTTCACGCCCACGGCGATGATCATTGCCCAGGTCGTTCTGGTCACGCCCATCGTCGTCTCACTGTCCCGCGAAAGCCTGGAAGCGATGCGGCACGAATACCAAGCCACCTTGCGGTCCATGGGCGCCGCGCCGACGCAGGCTATCTCGGTTATCGTCTGGGACAGCCGATTCATCCTGGCGACGGCTCACCTGGCCGGGTTCGGGCGTGCCGTCGCGGAAGTCGGCGCGGTAATGATCGTCGGCGGCAATATCGACCATATGACCCGCGTCATGACCACGGCCATCGCGCTGGAGGCGAGCAAGGGCGACCTTGTCGTCGCGCTCGGCTTGGGCATCGTCCTCGTGGTCCTGGCCCTGGCGGTCAATATTCTGGTCTACGGTCTGCGGTCCATGGGCGAAGCGAGAGCGACATCATGACGGCCGCTTCCCCCTTGCCGTTCCATTTGAAAGGGGTCGGCTTGTCGCGCGGCGGCAAACAGGTACTCAAGAATATCACCGCGTCTTTTGCGGCGACCCCGCCGAAAACGGTGATTATCGGACCTAACGGCGCGGGAAAGAGCCTGCTGCTGCAATTATGCCATGGTCTGTTTCCCGCCGATTCCGGTTTTGTCGAGTGGTCCGGCGACCATGACCCCGGCGCATTGTCCAGGGCGCAGGCGATGGTATTCCAGCGCCCCGTTCTATTTCGCCGTTCGGTTATCGCCAATGTCATACTTCCGATGAAGATAGCCGGGTTTGCGAAACCCGAATGGCGGGATCGAGCGAATCGCGTTTTAAAACGAACGGGATTGGGCCGCCACGCCACGACGCCCGCCCGCTCGCTCTCCTTCGGAGAGCAGCAACGGCTGGCACTGGCCCGTGCACTGGTCGTGGAGCCGAGGATTCTATTCCTCGACGAACCGACCGCGAGTCTGGACCCGGCCGCGGCCCATTTGGTGGAAAGCCTGATCGAGGAGGCCGCGGCCGGCGGCGTGAAAATCATCATGACCAGTCACGATCTGAACCAAACCCGCCGACTTGCCGACGAAGTCATTTTCATGCATCGCGGCCGGATCAAGGAACGCGCGCAAGCGGACCGGTTTTTCGCCAACCCGGAAAACGACCTTGCCCAGGCATTCATCAATGGCGATCTGCTGTGGTGGCGTCGGCGGTCGATATTCGATGCCGGTTGCCGGGCAGCGGAAGGGAAAGATGACGATTAAGGTTAACTCCGCCCTCGGTTTGGTCGTGTGTCTGATCGTGGCGGTCGCGGCCAGCGGTGCCGCGATCGGGAGCAAAGCAGCGCGGTCAGCCGAACCATTCATCACGGTCGCCTCGACATCGTCGACCCAGAATTCCGGGTTATTCGATCATATCTTGCCGAAATTCAAGGCCGCATCCGGAATTTCGGTCAGGGTCATCGCGGTCGGAACCGGCGCGGCGATCCGGCTGGCGCGAGCGGGGGATGCTGATGTGCTGCTGGTGCACCATCGGCCATCGGAAGAGCGTTTCGTGTCCGCCGGATTCGCCGACAAGCGCCACCCGCTGATGTACAACGATTTCTTGATCGTGGGGCCGGCGAGCGACCCTTCCGGTATCAAAGGCATGACCGATAGCGCCGCCGCGCTGGCGAAAATCGCCACAGCCAAAACGGTGTTCGTCTCGCGCGGCGACGAAAGCGGCACCCACAAGCGCGAACGGGCCTTGTGGGCGGCGGCCGGTATCGATCCCTCGATGCATTCCGGGACTTGGTATCGAGAAACGGGATCTGGCATGGGAGCCACCTTGAACACGGGCGCGGCGATGAACGCCTATACGCTGAGCGACCGCGGCACTTGGTTGAGCTTCGCGAACAAGCAGGCCCTCGTCGCTTTGATCGAAGGCGATCCCCGGCTGCGCAACGAATATGGCGTCCTGCTGGTCTCCGACAAAAAGCATCCACACGTGAAGACCGCGTTCGGCCGAACATTCATCGAATGGCTGCTGTCGAAGGAGGGTGCGGCGGCGATAAACGGGTATAGGATCAACGGTCAGGTCTTGTTTCACGCGCCGCGTTAGATCGGATCAGGTTTAGTCGAACCTTCCGCCGCAAGTCGCTTCTCGACCATATCCATTGCCGCCAGATAGGCGAACGCGATGGCCGGGCCCAGCGTAATACCGGGACCGGGATAGCTCCCCTCCATAACCGAGCGCATATCGGCCCCCACCGCATAGAGGCCGGGGATGGGAACCCCGCCATCGTCGAGCACTCGGGCCGTCTCGTCGGTCGTCAATCCGGCGGCGGAGCCGAGATCGCCGGCCCGAACCTTGATCGCGAAGAAAGGCGGTTTCTCGATCGGCGCGATGCAGGGATTCGGAGATTGGGCCGGGTCACCAAGGAAGCGCTGATAGGAATCGCTGCCGCGTTCGAACGCCGGATCGCTTCCGGTCCTGGCATGCCGGTTGTAGGTTTCGACCGTCGCAACAAGGTCCCCGGCGGGCAAGGAAAGGCGGTCCTCCAAAACCTCGATCGACGGCGCTTCGACCAGATAGCCCTGGCGCATGAAGCCCTTCCTGTTCAACGACATCGGCTTAACGGCACCCAAGCCGTACTTCCAAAGGAACCCGGCGTCGCAGATCAGCCAGGCGCCGGCGTCCGGGACGGCCCCCGTATTGTGGTCCGCGAGCATCGCCTGCACGAAGGCGTGATAGGAAATGGCCTCGTTAACGAAGCGGCGACCCTGCCCGTTCACGGCGATCAAGCCGGGTTTGGCCCGGTCGGTCACCGTGTGGGGATAGGTCGCGGTTGAACCGTCCGGACGGGTGTAACGGGAAACGGGAGCCCAAAACGCATTGCCCGTGGCGCCCTCGGAGAACTGGCCGCCGATCGCTTCCGCGAACCGCGCGCCGTCGCCGGTGGCGCCTGGCGCTGTCGCGCTGTTGTCGGCCAACGGTCCGGGCAAGAATCGACGGCGACGCGACGGATCGTGAGTGAAGCCCCCCGTCGCGAGAACCACGCCATAACGGGCTTCGAGTTCACCCCCTTGGGATAATCGGACACCTTGGACGGCGCCATCGCCGTCTTGAATCAGCGCGGCGACTTCGGCTTCCGTTCGAATGACGACTCCGGCACTTCGCAGCGAGACGAGGAATCGGGCGACCAGGGCATTGCCGAGGACCAGGCTCGTACCGCGCCCGTATCGGATCTTCTGCCAGGAATGTCGGCTCAATAGCCGCAGGGCGACCAGCAACGATACCGGGGATTTGTAAAAACTCCGGAAGTGCGGAATATCCGGCCGAGCCAGCATCATGTCGCCGAACAAGGCAAACTCGGGCAAAGGAAGGTGCAAAAGTTTGAGGTCGTCTCCAAGCACCGTCGCATCGAAGGGTTCCGGCTCCAGGACGCGACCGCCATCGGTGGCGCCATCCAGTTCGGGATAATAGTCGGGGTAGACCGGTACGGGCCGCAGGCGAACCTGGGTGCGGCTGGCCAGATAGTCGACGGCCTCGGGGGCTGCTCTCAGGAAGGCCGCCATGCGGGAATCCTGTTCAGCGCCGGGAACCAGTGCGGTTAGATAGCGCTGCACCGCGTCCGGGCTGTCGTCGTAGCCGGCCTCGCGGGCCACGCCGCTTCCGGGCGCCCAGACCATGCCGCCCGACCAGGCGGTCGTACCACCGATCAGCGCAGCCTTCTCCAGAAGGCATACCCGCAACCCTTCGGTCGCGGCGACAAGGGCCGCCGCCAGTCCGGCGGCGCCGCTCCCGAGAACCACGACGTCAAAACTATCGCCGGATCCGCCAGTCATAATCTTCAATCCACCGCAATTTCTTGTGCCAACATTATCTCTTTTCAGAAGCGGTTAAGCTTATGCCGTCAGGCGCCGGGTTCGTACCTTTCTCCGATCGCGGGCTTGTTGACGCCGATACCGGGCAATTCCCAAACACCCGCGCCCGGCGGGTTGAAGTCTCCGCCGATATTGGCATCGATCAGATACGGCTTGCCGCTTGCGATCCCGGCCAGGATCGCATCGCCGAGATCCCCCGGCCGATCAATGCTGACGCCTTCGACACCCGCCGAACGCGCCATCGCCGCAAAATCCGGATTGTAGGGCTCGCCTGTTTCGGGATGATGAAAGTCCGTCGCGAGTTCGCGGTTTCCCAAATAGCCCCGTTGCAGCCCTCGGATCGACCCGTAGGCGTAATTGTTCCAGACGACCCAGACGACGGGAATGTCGTACTCCACGGCCGTTCCGAGCACATTCGCGTGCATGAAGAACGCGCCGTCACCACAGACGGAGACAGCGGGCCGATCGGGCGCGGCCAATTTCGCGCCAAGCACGCCGGCGACACCAAAACCCATGGGACCAAACCCCATCGAGCCGATCAGCGAGTCCGGACGCTTTGGCTTGCAGAACTGCAGCAACCAGTTGTGGTGGACGCCGATGTCGCTGACCAGGATCGCGTCATCCGGCATGGCCTTGTCGATTTCCACCGCCGCCCGCTGCGGATTGATCGGTGAGGAATCGTCCATCATGCCGGGCGCCACGAAATCGTCCCATTTGGCGCGGTAGGTCTCGATCTCCGCGAGCCATTTCCGGCTGGCCGCGGTGGGTCCAGCCTCGTGACCGCGGCTGTCGAGCTCACCAATGATTTGGCGCAGGAAGGTTCGAACATCGGCCATCAAACCAAGCGCGACCGGATAATTGCGGCCGATTTCCTCAGGGTCGATATCGACATGGATCAGCTTTGTCGGCGGAATCGTGAAGGAGTAGCCCGGGAGCCAGGAACTGGCCGTGCGGTCGTCGAAACGCATGCCAAGCGTTAGCAGAACATCCGCCTGCCGGCAGGAATGGTTGGCCTGGTAGGTCCCGCCGCGCTGGACGAGGCCAAGGGAGAGCGGATGTTCGACAGGCAGCGCGCCAAGACCGCTCGCCGAAGACGCCACCGGTATCTGGAGCCGCTCGGCGACCGCGCGCAATTCCGCCGCCGCCCCACCATGGCGTACCCCTTGTCCTACCGTGATGACCGGTCGCCCCGCGGCAAGCAGCATGTCCACGGCCTTGACGACGCCTTCGGGGTCCGCACCGCAGCGGGAAGATATGTTGGCGGTCCATTCCTCGGGGTGGGGCGTCTCTTCCGAAGCCGCTTCTTTGAAGATGTCGAAGGGGACGTCCAGCACCACCGGTCCCGGTCTTCCCGTGACCATCGTCTTCCAGGCCTGGCGGACCATCATCGGGACCTGATCGCCCCGCGTCGGCTGGTAGACGCGTTTGCAGTAAGCCTGAACCGTCGATGGGAAATCCGCCTGATGGTGGCGGTATAGCTCCTGGAACGCGCCACGGCCGAATTGACTGGTTGGGACGTTGCCGGTAATCGCGAGGAAGGGAACGGAGTCCAAATAGGCGTTGCCCAGACTGATGGGCAAATTGGCGGAGCCGGGCCCGCAGGACGTGAAGGTCGCGGTCGGCTGGCCGGAGACGCGGTAGAACACGTCGGCCATGAAGCCCGAGACGCTCTCGTGACGGACCGAGATCGTCTTGATGTCGTCCGACCGCTCATACATGGCGTCGATGATGCCGATATTGCCATGCCCGCAAAGTCCGAACACATAGGGCACTTTCTCACGGATCAGGTAGTCGATGATCACCTGGCCGCCATTGAGGAGGTTATCGCCGGTCATGTTCTCGATTCCATGTTGGTTCACCACACGATCGCAAGGCCTGTTCGGGACGGGCGCCTCCGGGCCGGGCGGCCGAACTTGACCACCGCTCACGAAAGCTATCGTCCGAGTCTACGCCGCCGCCCGGCACGCTGTAGCGTTTGTATCGCTTCAGTTTCGTCATCTGACACCCCCACGCGTCCTGCGCGCCAAGTCTAGCTGTCCACCAAAGACGGGCAAGACCACCGGAACAATCGTGAACCTCCGTCAAGACGCTCCGATTATGGTCATGGGACGCCGCCTCCAACGCTCAGTCGGCGTCGCTCAGATCAACGAAGGTGAAGAAAGTGATTCCGCCGCTTCCCACGCGAGTGGTTCTGTATTTTCCTTCATCGACCGGTTCCACCAACACGCACATTTTCTTATACCCCTCGCCGCCGCCCAGCCACGTAAACGTCCAGCAAAGCCTGTTGCCATCGATCCGCCAACGGCCGTCGTCCGCGCAATCGCCATCTCTCTTGGTGCCGACGATCCTCGCGCAAATAGAACCATCGTTGTGCCAGTCCCAAAAAGCCTCGCAAGGATAACCGTCGCACGCAGTCCAATTCAAAGCCCAAGTTCTATTGTTGGTCAGCTTTCGTATACTGTTGACGTCCAACGCCTCATTCCCGGCAACGGCGCTGGTAACGACGCAAAATATAACAGGGGCAAATAGGGACCATGCCGGAAAACAGTATTTCATTTCGAACTCCCGCCACCGACAGTGCCGCTGGTAATACAGGGTCCGACTTTATCCGCCAAATCCCGGACGGTTCCTCAATTGAACCTCGACGATAGTCGGACGAGCCCCATCCTAGAGTCACGAACCGTGCTCTGGCTATCCCCGCTGGGATTACCGCGGCCGCGCCGGACTATCCACTGCGTCAGCGCGTCCGCACCGGTCAGACTCGGAAGTCGGGTCGGATATCGTTTCGCGTAGAATTGGATAGCGATCCGGCAGCGCAAGAATATGCCGCCAGCTTGGTTGACCGCCACTTATCTATTTTGCGCTCCGTGTGCTAGCGTGGCCGAATTGACACAATCATCTGCAAATAGCCTCGGAGCCGAGTTTCAATGGATGCGAAAGCCCGAAACGCTGGTGCAGCGTGGGGTGCAACGGGACAACGCTATGAGTGTTTCAGCGAAGATTTTGCCGATGCTCTCGCGCACTGCGTACAGCGAATTGTTCCGCGCGAAGGAGAACGTGTCCTCGACGTAGCGACGGGAACCGGTTGGACGGCGAGGTTAATTGCCTCCCGGGGCGCTGTCGTTACCGGTCTTGATTACAGTGAAGAACTGATACTCGCCGCCCGGGAGATAGCCCGGCAGCAAGGATTGGACATAACGTTTGATATAGGCGATGCGCATGCGCTGCCATATCCCGATCACAGCTTCGATATTGTTGTCTCAACGTTCGGCGTTATCACTGCAAGCGATCCAGAACAAGCGTCCGCGGAGCTTGCACGTGTTTGTCGTCCCGGTGGCCGCCTCGGTTTATCGGTTTGGGCGGAAGACTGCACCCTGAACAAGATGTCCCGCGAAGTGTCGGCGAAGTTTGCGTCACCCGGTAAGGGACCGCCGCCGCTGTCACCGTTCGAATGGGGTACCGAAGAACGGATGAAAGAGCTTCTAGAATCGAGTTTCGAGTTGAAGTTCGAAAAGGGGTGCACAATTCTTCGAGAACCCGATGGCGAGTCGGTTTGGCGGCTTTGGTCGAAATCTCACGGCCCGACAGCTACGCGCCTGAAGGCACTCGACGCGGATGCACAGAATGCGTTCAAGGAAGCGTTTATTGAGTTCCACGAGCAATTTCGCTCGGACCTAGGTATCGCGATGCCGCGCGACTACATCATTGCCATCGGAACACGTCGTTAGTCCGTCTGGCTGGAGAGAATGTTTTATACGTGCAATCGCAAATCCTGCGGTAGCCTCATTCGGTAAAGGGAGATCTCGATGGGTGTGTTCGACGGGAAATTCGTCTGGGTAACCGGTGCCGGCACCGGCATAGGCAAGGCGGCGGCGCTCATGTTCGCCAAGGACGGCGCCAGCGTCGTTCTAATTGGACGGCGGCGCGAAATGCTGGATCAGGTCGCGGGCGAAATCGAAAACATGGGCGGCAGCGCGCTGGTCGCGCCTCTCGACGTCTCGAAGCGCGCCGACGTGCAAGCCGTTACGGCGGAAATTCTGAGCAAGCAGGGACGGATCGACATTCTGGTCAACAATGCGGGAACCAACGTCACCAATCGTCGGCTGGACGAAATCACGCTGGATGATTGGGACCATGTCATCGCCGTAAACCTCACCGGCGCTTTCAACATGTTCATGGCGGTGATGCCGACGATGCGCGCTCAGGACGATGGGTTGGTCATCAACGTCGCCTCGACCGCGGCGAAACGGGTCAGCGGTGCCGCCGGCATTGCCTATTCGGCCTCCAAGTTCGGAATGCTTGGGATGAGTCTATCGTTGACCCAGGAAGCCTGGAAATTCGGTATCCGTGCCTGCTGCGTGCATCCGGACGACGTGAACACGCCGATCATGGAGCGGCGCAAGATCAAGTACTCGCCGGAAATACTCGCTCAATTCATCCAGCCCGAGGATTTGGCCGACGCGATGCGGATGATCGCCTTGATGCCGGCGCGCTCCTCCTTGCCCGAACTTATCGTCACACCGACCAATATTCGGCCCTATACGCCGGCGGAA
Organism: uncultured Rhodospirillaceae bacterium; assembly: GCA_964386465.1. Lineage (GTDB taxonomy): Bacteria > Pseudomonadota > Alphaproteobacteria > UBA8366. The sequence goes on along the minus strand of CAYLTU010000049.1, from coordinate 8,067 downwards.
TCGGGTACGCCCGGCTAAGAGCCCGTTTGGGAATATCGACCGCCATGGAAGTTTGCTCCCTTTAGCAATCGGGCTGTCTGAGCTTAAGGACGCATTGGGTTCGATTGGGCAAAGCGGATCCGGGCAATGTTTTGCCGTACGCAAATGAGACAAACGGAACATCGGTGAGCCCTCTACCCGTCGGTTGCACGACAACAATTGAAACATTTCCCGCTACCAACAGAAATCATCAAGAAACCTCGCCACTGTAATTACAGCGCCGAAACGCTCCCGAACGTGGGACGCGAACCTTTAGCGAGGAGAGATTTGATGAGCAAATATAGAAGTGGCCTGCCGCAGCTGAGCCGCGATTTTTTCCTGACGGACGGTGGACTCGAAACGTTCCTCTATTTTCAGCAAGGGATAGATTTGCCCGATTTTGCCGCCTTCCCGTTGCTCGAGACGCCTAACGGCCGCGCCGAGATCACGCGCTATATGGAGCGTCATATTCAGATCGCCCTCGATGCCCGATGGGGCTTCGTCATGGAAACACCGACCTGGCGGGCGAACCGTGATTGGGGTGAGAAATTGGGATATGACCGTGGTCGTCTCGCCGAAGCGAATCGCGAGTCGGTCCGGTTTATGGCAGCACTTCGAGAAAGGTATGAGACTCCGGAGACCAGGATCGTGATCAGCGGCAATATTGGGCCGCGCGGCGACGGCTACAATCCTTCCGATCTGATGACGCCGGTAGAGTCCGCGCTTTATCATCTCGATCAGATCGATGCCTTTGTCGAGGCTGGAGCCGATCTTGTCACCGCTCTGACCATGACCCACGTCGAAGAAGCCGTCGGGATTACCAAGGCCGCGCAGGCTGCCCGTATACCGGTCGTTATTTCCTTCACCACCGAAACCGACGGAAATCTGCCGACGGGCCAGAATTTAGGCGAAGCGGTAGAAGCGGTGGACGCGATGACCGATGAGGGCCCCGCCTATTACATGGTCAACTGTGCGCATCCAAACCATTTCGAGGATGCATTGCGAACCGAAGCCGCCTGGATCAATCGACTGCGTGGCATCCGCGCAAACGCCTCCACGAAGAGCCATGAGGAACTCGACAATTCAACGGTGTTGGACGAGGGAGATCCGGTGGAACTCGGCGCGCAATACAGGACAATCCGTGAACGGATGCCGCATGTGACAATCCTCGGCGGATGCTGCGGTACCGATCACCGTCATGTTGAGCAAATCTGTTCGGCGTGCAAATTGGCGGCCTGATTATCGGTCGTCGGGAATTTCCGGTGCCCGAAAAAGGGCGGCACGGCAATCTCGCGCCGGGCCGCTCTTTTTATTTGGCTTGCGTCCGGGTCGGTTCGAAACCAAGCCGTTGTATACCATGTCGACAAAGTCCGAGTTTACGGGCATATCGGAGCCGCTCGGGCCGGAAGCAGATAACGCTACGGACAGTCGACAACCCGTTCGGCACGAGGTTGTTACCTATGTCTTAGATACAATCCGTTACCTATGTCTCCGGGTCGGACAAAGCTTTAATTGGCGCGCCTTAGAGGAGAAAGTTCGAACCGCTTGTTCGAGGTTTTCGCAAAGTGGAGCGCGATAATGGAAGCGGCTCCTGGTTAAAATGAACTGTTGCCTTGAACTTTACACGGGATCGTTTCCCCTGTCTTCGCGACCATGGCGGATGCGAAGGATGAGTATGTTGCCATTTTCATCAATCAAATAAACGATGATATGTGATCGGTAGGGATGAACCCTGACAGGCGGTGTAGTTTCCGTACGCTCTCTTGCCGCTTTGGGTGTGTCTGACAGGAATTGAAAAATACGCTCCAAGCCAGCGTAGTATTTTTCGGCCTGTTCTTCACCGAACATCCGAACGCCTTCACGGTATGCGTGGATGAGGTCTTCTTCGGCTTTGACACTGAGCTTGTAGGCCATGATCTCCTTATGATTCTTGCGCCGCCGCGCGAGCCTGTTTTAGGATTTCAGCTACGGATTTATCGCTGATACCGCTTTCCAGTGCTTCGTCCACCAGCGTTTGCATATGAGCGATTTTATCTTTGCGCTCCTGATCGTGGCGAATTAGGTCGCGCACGTAATCGCTCGCATTGCCGTAGCGGCCAGATTGGGCCTGCACTTCGACCCAGTCCTTCATGGCGTCAGGCAGTGATACATTCATTGTAGCCATATTTTAGACCTCCATACTTACCATTTAGGTATGGCATAATTTGACAATATTTGTCAAAATTAGATCAGTATGTGGTGATTCAATCGGAGAAATAGCCTGATCGGATTAGACCCGTAAAATCTTTTTAGTTAGAACAGGTTACGATATTTTATTGATATCGCAGTGATTTGATTTCAGAAATATGGCGTTAAAAATGGCGCGCCAGAGAGGATTCGAACCCCTGACCTTCGCCTCCGGAGGGCGACGCTCTATCCAGCTGAGCTACTGGCGCTGCGGCGTCCTGTATAGGACAGGTTGACGGCCGGCGCCATAGGGTTTTCGGATTGGGTCCGCCTCAGCGGCCGGCTTGGGCCGTGACCGGCGTTCTAGCCGCCGCATAGGGCGCGACCGCCCAGGCGGCGATGTCGCGCAGGACGAGGTCCGCGTTGAGGTCGCGCAACAGCATATGGAATCCGGAATCGTACTCCGCGTACCGCCAGCGGCCGTTTTGCGGCAGTTTGTCGAGCAAGGCCTTGCGCGCCGACTCCGGGATCAGCTGTTCTTCCCGGCCGTACAGGATCAGCGCGCGGGCGTCCATCTTCGGTGCCGCGGCCAACGCTTCGCCCATCAAATTGGTCAGCCCGTGCAGCGCGTCGACCCGGGTTTCCTTGATGACCAGCGGATCGCGGCCGAGCGCACGCAGCATGTCGTCATTGTCTGACGCCCGGATTTCGAGTCCCTGGCCGGTCAATGTCAGCCACGGAACCGTCCGCGCGCCGAGCCATAGCGCGCCGCGCTGATAGAAGGGCATGTGATCGCGCGACCAGACCGCCGGCGCCGAAAGCACGACGCCGTCCGCTTCCGGCCGATCGCCATTGCCGTATGCGGCGAGGATCACCGCGGCGCCCATGCTCTCGCCGACGATATAGAGCGGTACGTCGGGATGGCGCGCGCGCAACAGGCGGCTCACCTCTGCCAGATCGCCGGTCATCGCCCTGCTGCCCGGCCAGAGCCCGTGATGCGGGGCCGCGCCGAAACCGCGCTGGTCGTAGGCGTAAACCGCGATGCCGGCCGCCGTCCAGGCTTTTGCCGGATGCTCGAAGCTCTTCGAGTAATCGTTGAAACCGTGCAAGCCCAGCACGACCGCCTTGACCGGCCCGTCGCCGCGCCAGACGCGCAGCGGCAGCTCGGTGCCGTCGGCGGTGCGGACATAATCGTCGGCCAGCATGGGATCGTGTGCGCCCATGCCGCGCGGCGCCAGCATGGGCGCGCAGGCGCCTGCCATGAACAGGCACAGGAAAAGCGTTGTGAGCACGCGAACTCCCAAACGGCTTACTCCCCGGTTCCGTCCGGCACCCCCTTCGGCCGGACGCTGCAACGCGGCCATTATACACGAAACCGCATTGATTGTTTGGCTTCCTTGGGTATCATCCGCCGGGCGGCACGGTCAATCGCCGGACGCTCGCGGTATTCCGCCCGCCGGATGCCGCGAACAGGATTTTTGAGGGGCTCATGAGCATCAATCCACCGGAAACCGTCGAAGTCGAAACAACGCGGGTCGCCTGTGACGGCGATGGCGGGGCCGGCGGCCATCCGCGCGTTTTCCTCAATATCGGGGACAAGCGCTTCGTCGAATGCCCCTATTGCGACCGCCGGTTCGCGCTGAAGGAAGGCGTGACGCCCTCGGCCGCCCACTGATATCCCGGGCACCGGCCCGGACCCGGAGGACATTGTGGATCAGGCCAAAACCAAGCCCGAGCACGTCTATCTGATCGACGGGTCGGGGTTCATCTTCCGCGCGTTCCACGCGCTGCCGCCGATGACCCGGCCGGATGGCACGCCGGTGAACGCGGTGTACGGCTTCGCCAACATGCTGATGAAGCTGCTCGACGATACCGACGCCGACCACGTCGCGGTCATCTTCGATGCGGCGCGCAAGACCTTCCGCAGCGAGATCTATCCCGAATACAAGGCGCAACGGCCGCCGCCGCCGGACGATCTGATCCCGCAGTTCCCCCTGATCAACGATCTGGTCGAGGCGTTCAACGTACCCGCCGTGAAATTGGAAGGCTTCGAGGCCGACGACCTGATCGCGACCTACGCCCGTCAGGCGCGCGAACTGGGCGCCGAGGTGACCATCGTGTCCTCCGACAAGGATCTGATGCAGCTGGTCACCGACAAGGTCATGATGGTCGACACGATGAAGAACCGCCAGACCGGCCCGGCCGAGGTCGTCGAGAAGTTCGGCGTCGGCCCCGAAAAGGTGGTCGAGGTGCAGGCGCTGGCCGGCGACTCGGTCGACAACGTGCCCGGCGTCCCCGGTATCGGGGTCAAGACGGCGGCGCTGCTGATCAACGAATATGGCGATCTCGATACGCTGCTGGAGCGCGCGGAGGAGATCAAACAACCGAAGCGGCGGCAAAACCTGATCGAATTCGCGGATTTGGCGCGGGTCAGCCGCGAGCTGGTGACGCTCAGGGACGACGTGCCGGTCGACCGGCCGCTGGACAGCTTCGGCGTACTGCAACCGGAACCAGAGACATTGCTGCCGTTCCTTCGCGACCAGGGCTTCAAGTCGATCGTCGCACGCCTGGAAAGCCGCATGGCGGACGCCGGAGAAGGCCCGCAGGAAACGGCCCCGACGGAGACCGAGTACACGCTGGTCCAGGACGAGGACACGCTGGCCCGCTGGGTCGCGGATGCGACGCGCCAGGGCTATGCCGCCGTCGATACCGAAACCACCTCGCTCGACGCGATGCGCGCGGAGCTGGTCGGCGTGTCGATGTCGCTGACGCCGGGGACCGGCTGCTACGTCCCGCTCGCCCACAAGGGCGCCGGCGGTCAGGGCGCTTTCGATCTCGGCGATGGGGCGGATAGCGGCGACGGGTCGGTCGGCGGCGTGCTGCCGGGGCAGATCGGCCGCGACCGGGCTGTAGCGATCCTCAAGCCAATGCTGGAAGACCCGGCCGTCCTCAAAATCGGCCACAACATCAAGTATGACGCGCTGCTGCTGTCGCGCTACGGCATCGCCATTGCGCCGGTCGACGATACGATCCTGATGTCCTTCGTGCTCGACGGCGGCCGGCATGGGCACGGCATGGACGATCTGGCGCAGATCCATCTCGACCACACCTGCATCAGTTTCAAGGATGTCGCCGGGACCGGCAAGAACCAGGTGACCTTCGACTACGTGCCGCTGGAAACCGCCCGCGACTATGCCGCGGAAGACGCCGACATCACCCTGCGGCTTCACAGGCTGCTGAAACCGCGGCTGATCGAAGACCGCATGACGACCCTGTACGAGACGATCGAGCGACCGCTGATCCCGGTCGTGGCCGCGATGGAACGCGAGGGCGTGCTGGTCGATCCGGGTGAATTGCGCACGTTGAGCAAGGATTTCGCCCGGCGGATGGGCGACCTGGAAATCGAGATTCACGAACTGGCCGGCGAAACCTTCAACATCGGCTCGCCCAAGCAACTCGGCGAAATCCTGTTCGACAAGATGTCGCTGCCCGGGGCCAAGAAGACCAAGACCGGCGCCTACAGCACCGACGCAAGGGTGCTCGAGGATCTCGCGGCGGCCGGCCATGACCTGCCCTTGCGGGTCGTCAACTGGCGGCAATTGTCGAAACTGAAGAGCACCTACGCCGACAGTCTGGTCGAGCAGGTCAATCCCGAGACCGGGCGAATCCATACTTCCTACGCGATGACCGGCGCGCAGACCGGCCGCATGTCGTCGACCGACCCGAACCTGCAGAATATCCCGGTGCGTACCGAGGAAGGCCGCCGCATCCGCCAAACCTTCATAGCCGCCAAGGGGCACAAGCTGGTCTCGCTCGACTACAGCCAGATCGAGCTGCGCGTGCTGGCCCACATCGCGGGCATCGAGGCGCTGGTGGAGGCGTTCCGCAACGGGCTCGACATCCACGCGATGACCGCGAGCGAGATGTTCGAGGTCCCGATCGAGGGCATGGACCCGATCGTGCGACGCAACGCCAAGGCGATCAATTTCGGCATCATTTACGGCATCAGCGCCTTCGGCCTGGCGCGCCAGCTGTCGATCCCCCAGGGCGAGGCGAAGAGCTATATCGAGTCGTATTTCGAACGCTTCCCCGGCATCAAGGACTATATGGAAAGCGCCCGCGAGCAATGCCACCGCACCGGTTTCGTCGAAACCTTGTTCGGCCGCCGCATCCACCTGCCGCAGATCAACGACAAGAACCACATGCGGCGCAACTACGCCGAACGGCAGGCGATCAACGCGCCGGTGCAAGGCTCCGCCGCGGACATCATCAAGCGCGCCATGATTCGCGTCCCGGCCGCGCTGGACAACGCCAAGCTGGACGCCAGGATGCTGCTGCAGGTGCACGACGAACTGCTCTTCGAAGTGCCGGACGACCAGGTCGACAAGACCATCGAAATTGTCGCCGCCGTTATGGAAGGCGCCACCACCCCGCGCCTGGAGCTGACCGTGCCGCTGGTCGTCGATTCCGGCGTCGGCGACAACTGGGACGACGCGCACTGACGGCGACGAAATCCGCGAACACCGCCAACACGCAAAAAAATGCCGGTCGCACATATCGGCGACAGGTCACTTTCTCACGGGAGACAAAAAACACCCATGACCAAACTAATCGACCACGAGAAACTGCACGGCATCATCGCCGAAATCTGCACCCATGGCGGCAGCGAAGGCGAGGAGCCGGGGCTCATCGCCGACAATCTCGTCATGGCGAACCTGATGGGCCATGACAGCCACGGCGTCGGCATGCTGCCGCGTTATATCGAATGCGTGCACGGCGGCACCCTGAACCCGAACGCCAGCGCCGAGATCGTCGTCGACAGCGGAGCCTTGATCGTCGTCGACGGCAATGCGGGCTACGGCCAGGTGATCGGCGGGCAGGCGGTGGATTTCGGCATCGAACGCGCGAAAGAGCATGGCGTCGCGATCGTCGCCACGCGTAACTCCTTTCATCTCTGCCGTATCGGCGCTTGGGCGGAACGTTGCGCCCGCGCGGGCTTCATTTCGATGCACCACACCAACGTCATGGTCCGCAGGCCGCTGGTGGCGCCCTTCGGCGGCAGCGAGGCGCGCTACGTCACGAATCCCTACACGATCGGCCTGCCGGCGACGGCGGACAGCCCGATGACCGTGCTCGACCTGGCGACCAGCGGTCTCGCGATGGGCAAGGTCCGTGTGGCCAAGAACAAGGGCGAACAGGTGCCGGACGGCATCCTTCTCGACAGCGAGGGCAATCGGACGACCGACCCCAACGTCATGTACGGCGACCCGATCGGAGCGGTGATGCCGTTCGGCGGGCACAAGGGTGGCGGGATGGCGCTGATGAACGAGCTGCTGGCCGGTATCCTGTCCGGCGGCCAGACCATGCGGGGCGAAACCCTGCCGAAAACCGACGCGATCATCAACTGCATGCTGAGCATCATCATCGACCCGGCGAAGCTGGTCGACAATGCGTTCTACGCCAAAGAGCTCGACGCCACCTTGAAATGGGTGAAGGGCTCGAAACCGATCGACCCGGACAAGCCGGTGCTGGTGCCGGGAGAGCCGGAGCAACTGATGAAGGCCGAGCGCGAAGCCGAAGGCATCCCGGTCGACGACAATACCTGGGAGGAAATTCTGGCCGCCGCCGAATCCGTCGGTCTCGGCCGCAACCGCATCACCGACATGAGTGTTTGACGGTCGCTGAGGCTGACCCATCGCCTTCATGTCGCCCCTGGCTTGACCAGGGGCCCAGGGACACCAAATGTTGGACTGAACCCCCGCTTTCGCGGGGATGACAAGGTAGTATTTCACCATATATTTGGAGTCAGGGAGAACCACACCATGCTGAAGATCATCGGACGCCGGACTTCCGGCAACGTCATGAAGCCGCTCTGGGCCGCGG
>CAYLTU010000048.1:0-26104 GCA_964386465.1 uncultured Rhodospirillaceae bacterium | reverse complement strand
AACTGCATGGCGGGATGGGCATGACGGACGAGTTGAGCGTCGGCCATTATTTCAAGCGGCTGACCATGATCGACACGCTGTTCGGCGATCACAATTATCATTTGAAGCGTTATTCTAACATGTAGGGGCCCGCTGAACTTCGTTCGCGGGAGCAGGGGGGAGTTCATGAAATACGATGCCGTTTCCGCCGGCGGCCAGATCTGATCTGGCTGCCGTCCGGCCCGTTTACGTCGAACGTTTCGGGACAAATGAAGGACCGGATGCCCTTCGTCACCGAGGGCGAGAACGGCCCGAAGTGGGTCAGCAAGGGGGGGCGTCGCTGGCGGGAGAGAATATCAGACGGGTGCCCGCGCTGGGACGGCAGCAATTTCGGTCAAGTACCGACCGGTTGACTCTTTTCGTGCAGGAAATCGGTCTGGTTCGCGAGCGGGCGCCGGTTGGCCTTGGTCGTTCGTGACCGGCCTGATGGTCCCGCGCGGTATAGGCGAGCTGATCCTCCTAAGGCGCCAATGGTTCCGATCGCGCCTCTCAGCCCAGACCGTATACCCTTGTCGCGGTGTCGTGGAACAGGGCCGCTTTCTCGTCGGCCGAGTAGTCCGAGGCCAGCCGCTTGAAGGAATTCCACAGCACGTTGTAGCTGCAGCTGAGCTTGTCGACGGGAAAGTTCGACTCGAACATGCAGCGGTCGACACCGAATTGTTCGATCATGTGTTCGTAGTATTTCCGGGTCGCCTCGTGCAGTTCCTGGCTCGTCGGCGGTTTGGGGTTTTCGTGCCAGAAAAATCCGTTGATGTCCATATTGATGCCGCCGAGTTTGGCTACCACGTTGGAACACGACGCCAGGTCGGCGATGTCCGACTTCCAGCTCTCGAAATAGTCATCCCGCTTGCCCTTGTAGGGTCCGACGCCGAGCGGGCCGCCGAGATGATCGAGAATGATCGTGATACCGGGAAAGGCGCGTGCGAGATCCGTCAGCTCCGGGATCTGATGATGATAGATCCAACCTTCGAATGTCAGGTTCCGCCGCTCGAGCTCGGCGAATCCCTCGCGGAATGTCTTGTCGAGCAGCAGGCCCGGCGTCGGGTCGGCGCGGGAATTGCGGATTTTTTCGTCGGCGTCCCAGGTGGCGCTGCGCCGGATGCCTCGGAACCGTCCGCCGCCCGCGGCGATCTGCGCGTCGAGCGTTTCGCCCGCGCCGGCGCCCATCAAAAGGTCAGCCGAGCCGATGATCCCGGCCGCGACCTTGGTCGGGCCGTACAGACCCGATGCGCTCATCGCCGCTATTCCGTTCACGAATTCGACTTCGCCGACGAATTTTAAGGCCTCGGGACCCTCGGGACGGTACATCGCCCGGCATTCGATGAATACGGTCGACACGATGTTGTGGCCGCTTCCCAGGTCGGCCTGCAATTCGTCCATCAGGTAGCGCGGCTCGACCCGCTCCGTGCGAAATTCCCAGAGATGGTGGTGCGGGTCGCAGATCCGCAGGTCGGGCTCCAGCGTCTCCTCGACGGTCAGCGCGAGCCAGTCATCATTTGTTGCCATGGGCTTGCCTCACTACGGGTTGCGCGCAAATCGCGGCAAAACCGTAGGACCTTGCGTCCCGCAGCACAAGAGCGGGTACGCCGGCCGGCCATGCTCATCGGTAGGGCTTTTCGCCGGCAAGCGTGATGCGATGCATCAGGCGTTTATAGCCGTGATAGTCGTTGACCGGGTTGTGCTGGCTCGCGCGATTGTCCCAAAAGGCGATGGTGCCGGGCCGCCAGCTCAGCCGGCAGGTGAATTCCGGCCTGGTCTGGTGTTGGAACAAATAGTCGAGCAGCGGCTTGCTCTCCGTCTCCGTCATGTCCTTGAAGCGGGTCGTATGCCCGTAGTTGACGAACAGGATCTTCTTGCCGGTGACGGGATGGATCCGCACGACCGGATGCTCCGCCGTCGTCGCCAGCCCGCTGTCGTCTTTCGGCGCGTCGTTGCGCCGGTCTTCGCGGGCGGCCGTTGCGCCGGCCTTCTCCGAACTGAAAACCGCGGTCAGCCCGTCGAGCATGCGCTTCATTCCGTCGGAAAGCGTTTCGTAGGCGAGGTACATGTTGGCCCAGATCGTGTCGCCGCCGCGCGGCGGCAACTCGCGGGCGCGCAGTATCGCGCCCATCGGCGGTTCGGTCAGATAAGTCGTGTCCGCGTGCCATAGTCCGCCGAAATTGACCGTTTCGTGCGGCAGTTTCAGAACGGGAACGATGTCCGGAAAATCGTCCAGGCCCTGCACCAGCGGATAAGGCAGAATGTCGCCGAATTCGCGTGCGAAAGTTAGATATTGTTCGGACGTGATATCCTGGTCGCGAAAGAAGATCACGAGATGCTCGAATAGCGCATCGCGTATTTCCGCGACCGTTTGCTCGTCGAGCGGTTTTCGTAGATCGACCCCCGAAAGCTCCGCGCCCAGCGCCCCCGCGGTCGGTTCGACGATAATCCGTTCGTGCGCCATACCCACTCTCCATCGGCAAAAAGGATAGACCTTTCCAGTTTAGACGTATCCCTCGGCGCGCGATACGGTGTTGATCGGTGTCGTGCGCGGGGCGGCAAAGTTCCCGCGTCGGGTTGATCGGTGTCGTGCGGCCGCGACAGGCCGATATCCGAGAACTCCGCGCTTGGCGCTCCGGCCATGCGCGACACCTACTATCCGCTCATAAGCCATTCTCGCCAGTTTCCTCCGGGAGCTTGGACACAATAGCCCATTTTCTAGATAGTCGCTTGTTCACGCAAATCCGTTGGTGGAAGCGATCGTGAGAGCCATGGCAAAGGCCCGATCCGTGCGGTTCGGCGACGCCGCATGAACGCCAGCGTCGCTGCCGACGCAGGGAAGGCCGATCTTGAGCGCTATTTCGTTCTCGGGACGGTGACGCTCGCGACGATGATGTTCGCGATGGCGGTGACGAATTCCTACGTCGTGCTGCCGCAGATGCAGGGCTCGCTGTCGGCGACGCAGGACCAGATCGCATGGTCGGTGACCTTCAATCTGGTCGCGATGGCGGTCATGACGCCGACGTCCGGCTGGCTCGCCAACCGGTTCGGCCGCCGGGCGGTGATGCTGTGTTGCGTAACGGGCTTCTCCGTCAGCACGCTTCTCTGCGGGACCGCTACGACGCTCGAGGCGCTGGTCGCCTACCGTGTCGCGCAAGGCGCCCTGGGTGCGCCGATCACACCGCTATCCCAGGCCATCATCCTCAACGCCTTTCCGCGCCATCAGCATGCGCTGGCGACGGCGGTCTGGGGCATGGGCGTCGTGATCGGGCCGATAATCGGCCCGACCCTCGGCGGTTTCGTCGCGGAGGCCTACAACTGGCGCTGGGTCTTCTTCATGATCCTGCCGGTCTGTCTGGTATCGATCCTCGGCGTCTGGATTTTCATCACCGAGCGGCAGGGGGACCGGGAGAACCGTCTCGACTGGACCGGCTTTCTGGCGCTTGCCGTCGCGATTGGCTCTTTCCAACTCCTGCTCGACCGCGGTGAGCGGTTGGACTGGTTTAATTCGACCGAAATCGTCATCGAAGCGAGCCTGACCCTGATCGGTTTTCACGTTTTCATTGTCCATAGTTTTACGACGGAGGCGCCGTTCCTGCGACCGCGGCTTTTGCTGGACCGAAATTTCTCGCTCGGATTGGTCTTCGCCTTCGTCTTCGGCGCGCTTGCCTTCGTGCCCATGGTCCTGCTGCCGACTCTGCTGCAGGAACTTCGCGGTTTTCCGGATTCCATCGTTGGCCTTGTCCTCGCGTCGCGCAGCGTGGGAAGCATGATCGGCACGATCTCAGTGGTTTGGATGAGCCGTTTCGATCCCCGCATCAGCTTGGCGATCGGATTTCTGAGTCAGGGATTCAGTGGTCTGCTTATGGCGCAGTTCGACCTGAACGTTTCGACCTGGGATGCGATGTGGACCAGCGCCTTTCAGGGCTTCGGCAATTCCTATCTATGGGTGCCATTGACGGTGCTGGCCTTCGCCACCTTGCCCGCGCGCCAGATGGGCGAAGGGACGGCGGTGTTTCATCTGATCCGCAACCTAGGCAGCGCGATCTTCATTTCGATCTGCGTGGGCGTCGTCATTCATTATACGAGCGTGAACTATTCGGTCATTTCCGAGCATATATCGCCGTTCAACGAGGCTTTTCGCCTCTCCAGCGTTGCTGGTGGCTGGAACATCGATACATTGGACGGGGTCGCCCGCGCGGGCCGGGAGGTTGAGCGGCAAGCCTCGATGATCGGCTATATCAACGCCTTCTATCTATTCTCGACGGTGTCGTTCGCGATCGTGCCGTTTATATTCTTTCTCAAACGACCTCCCGCCAGGAGTTAACATTTGCGGTTATTTGACCTGGCGGACGCGATAGACCAACGTGGCGCCGCCGAACGCAAAATTCCGACAGACAGGCAGGAATAGAATGGTCGACAAACAGGTCGAAACGCCCATCGACGAAGATATGGATCTTCCTGAATTACCGGAAGAAGCGGCCCGGAAGCGCGTTTCCGGCGTGGTTTATTGGCTGACATTGTTCCTCGGCGGATTTGGGATTCTCGTCGCGATCAACCAGACCTTCTCCCTGAACGCGTTCGACTACGTCATGATCGACAACGCCTATTTCTACCTGCTTATCGCGATTTTCCTGTCGCTCGCGTTCCTGATATTCCCCGGACGGAAGAAGGACGCGGACCGCGTTCCGATTTACGACTGGCTCCTCTTCGCGGTGACGATGGTGACATCGCTGTATCTTTCCTATCACGGCGAGGACATGATCGAGAAAGGCTGGGACCTTGTCGCCCCGCCCCTGCCAACCTTAGCCGCCGCGGTAATTTGCGTGCTGGCGATGGAAGGGGTGCGGCGCGCCGGCGGCATCGTATTGTTCTTCGTCTGCGTTACCTTCTTTACCTTCCCGCTTTGGACCGAGCACGCGCCAGGATTCCTGTGGGGTGCTGGAAAGGATCCGGTCGAGCTGGTTCGGGCCTATGCGATGGGATTCGAGAGTATCGTCGGCCTGCCGATGCGCGTGGCGGGTAACATCCTGATCGGCTTCCTGGTATTCGGCTCGGCGCTGGTGGTGACGGGCGGCGGCGAATTCTTCATGAATTTCGCGGCGGCGCTGCTCGGCAAGAGCCGCGGCGGTCCGGCCAAAGTCGCGATCCTGTCCAGCGGTTTCTTCGGCTCGCTCAGCGGCAGCGTCATCTCCAACGTCATCACGACGGGGCAGCTCACCATTCCGACGATGAAGCGGGCCGGCTATCCGCCGGTCTATGCCGCGTCGGTGGAGGCCTGCGCGTCGACAGGCGGAACCTTGATGCCGCCGGTAATGGGCGCCGTGGCCTTCCTGATGGCGGAATTCCTGAACATACCCTATGGCGAGATCGTCATCGCCGCCGCGGTGCCGTCGATCCTGTTTTATCTGGCGCTCTTGCTGCAGGTCGATTGCTATGCCGCCGTGAACGGACTGCGCGGTCAGCCGGCGGAGGAAATACCGAGCATTTGGGTGACGCTGAAAGACGGTTGGTTCTACATCTTCAGCCTGGCCCTGTTGGTCTACATGCTCGTCTTCATGCGCATCGAGCTGTACGCGCCGTACTACACAACGGTCGTCTTGATCGTTTCGGCGACATTGTTCCGCAAGAAGGAGAAGCGCTTCAACTTCGCGAAGTTCAAGGAACTGATCATCGAGTCGTCGACGATCATCGCCAATATCATTGCCATTCTGGCCGGTATCGGCGTCATCGTTGGATCGTTGGCTTTCACGGGCGTAGGCGGCGCTTTCTCGCGCGAACTTATCGGTATTGCCGGGGGCAATCTGGCACTGCTGCTGGCGATGGGCGCGCTGACAAGCTTCCTGCTGGGCATGGGCGTCACGGTGAGCGCCTGTTACATCTTCCTTGCCATCGTGATGGGGCCGGCGCTTATCAATTTCGGGCTCGATCCGATCGCGAGCCACCTCTTCATCCTCTATTGGGGCATGATTTCCTACATCACCCCGCCCGTAGCGCTCGCAGCGGTAACGGCCGCCGTTATCGCAAAATCGGACCAGTGGCAGACCGGCATCATGGCGATGCGGTTGGGTTCGATCAAATTCATCCTGCCCTTCATCATCGTCCTGACCCCGGCGCTGATCATGCGCGGCGAGCCGTTCGACATTGTTGTCACGATTTCGACCTGCACGATCGCCGTGATCTTCATGGCGGCCGGTTTCGAAGGTTACCTGTACGGGATCGGCCGCATCGGCTGGTCGACGCGCGCGCTGATGTTCGTCGGTGCCGCCGGTTTCTTGTGGCAAAATCCGGTCGCCTATGCGGTCGGCGCAGTGGCCGTCGTCGCTGGATATGGGATGAATATTTCCCGGCGGCGGGCACAGGCCTAGATCGGCCACTCCGTTCGGACCGGGTCGCGCCCGTCCCAATTGTCGGCGGCTTCGGCGATGCGCTTGAACATGATGCCTTTGGGTCCGCTGGTCTCGGACAGCTCAATGACGGTCCCCGGGTGAGTCTCGGTGTCGAAATAGGCGAAACGACCGTCGAGCCCGACATGGCCCCGCTGTCCGATTTCCCAGCCAAACGACAGGGCTTTCGCAACCGCGTCGTCGAAATGGTCGCTCCAATAGGCGACATGCTGAAGACCTTCATTACCCGCAGCGAAGAAATCCCGGTACATGGAGGGTGCGTCGTTGCGCTGTTCGATCAGTTCGATCTGCAGCGGACCGGAATTCGCAATCGCGATAGAGATATCGCAATCCGACGGCGTGCCGCGATATTCGAAACCCTCGATAGGCGCGTGTTCGGCGTAGAACCAGGGGCCAACGCCCAAGACATTCGACCAATGCCGCATCGCCGCCTCGATATCGCGGACGACATAACCATTCTGCGTAATCTTTCCAAAATGGCGGCTCATGCCGGATACCTCCTCATGCGTCAGTCGTACGTGATCGCGCCGGAGGGAACCGTCGGATCAATGATCGATAGTACGCGCAGAACTTCGTGAATACGGTCCGCGATCTCTTGATCGAGATGCAGGTAACGTGCCGTGAGCCCGCGATCACTGTTGTCGACGACCTCCGCCCAGGCTTCGAATTCGAAGACGTCCTCGCTGGTCAGAGGGAGGTCGAAACGGAAAGCGAACCGTTCGCCTTTCGCGGGGGATTCCGGATAGTTGGCTAGGCGGAAACCGCTTTCGCTCCAATCCATCACCGGGTGCTCGTGGTCGTCGATAGTGACCTTGGCATCGGTGCTTTCGACGCGCTCGCCGCGACGATCGCGCCAACGGAAGATGTTGAACAGACTGCCGATATTCATCGCAACATTCCAACCTATTGCATTTGTTTTAGCGAACCGGTCAGGCCCGGGAAGCCGCTATGGTGATAATATCGCGGTTCCCACGAGTGTCGACCATTGCGATGCATTAACCGCACCCAACCGAACTTTCGATGCGGCGGCTATACCACGTCCGGCGGCGCCCTAGGTGTGACGCCGGGCATAGTCATTCCCGCCGGGCTTCCGCTGTCGGAAAGGGCGCCGAAGCGCTCGAAATAATAGTCGGGTAGCCCGTCGTTCGTGCGGACCTATATTTCAATCGTAGCGCCGCCGCCGTGACGGCAATTGCGCCACGGTCTACAGTGCCCATAATCACGCAGCGGGAAAGATCACGGAAATGCTTGATATTGCGGGCGATGCGGCGCGCGCCTTCACCGTTCTGGAGGCCGGCGGCATTGCCATCCTGCCGATGGACGTCGGCTATTCGCTGACAGGTGGTTCCGAAGCCGCGCTCGAGAAAATTTTTAGGGCGAAAGGCCGTACTCAAGAGAAGCTGAACGCCATGATCGGCGATATGGCGATTCATCGAGAAGTTCACGTCCTCGACCAGCGGGGACGCGACATCGTTCGTGCGATCACCGTAGATTACGATCTCCCCCTGGGCGCGATTGCGCCGTGCCGTGCGGATCATCCTTTGCTGGCGAAGATGACCCCCACCGCCTTCGAGCGCAGCAGTAAATCCGGCTCCGTCGCGATGTTGATGAATTCCGGGCCGTTCCACTCGGAGATCAGCCGCTTGAGCCTGCAACGGGACCATCCGATTTTCGGCTCCTCGGCAAACCGCTCGTTGACCGGTACGAAGTTCCTTATCGAGGATATCGAACCCGAACTACGGGAAATTGCAGATGTTTGCATCGATCACGGATTGCGAAAATACCATCTCTATCGCGCCTCATCGACGTTGCTGGACATCGAGACCATGACCGTCGTCCGATATGGCGCGTGCTTCGAGCTGATTGCAGATACCGTACGGCGGCATTTCGATGTGGAATTGCCGCCACCGCCGCCCGGCTACCTTTCCAAATTGCTGGCCGGCTGAATGGATTAGGCACAAGGATGGCCTGAATTAGGTGCCTGCGGAGGTGTCGGAATTCTTTACAGTTGCAATATTGGCCGAGGCATATGCCGTCAAGCAGGTAACTTGTTGTCACTTAAAAGAAAATTGCCTCACACGGCGCGGTAATCGAGCCAGTTCACAGGCGTACCCTAAATAGGGTGTCGGAATTCTTTACATTTCGAGTGAGCCCGTAGGAATACCCAACATTCAATTTGAAAAATTGTACTGCAGCATCAATACGTTAGAGATTTTTTGCGCGAACCGGTACGGAAATTGCGTTGTTTCTGGAATATCTCATTGTCGGCCGCAGTTATTTTGATGCCGATGGCCGGATCACAGGGCGCGGATTAATCGCGTCGCGGGGTCGGGGAATTTGTTGAAACTATTGGTAACTATTTGTGGCCATTAAGGAAAATCAGGGCAGCGCGGTTCATACGCAGCGCGCGGATACGCAGCTTCCGCATTCAGTCGATGCGGTGCAAGCCACCGCGAGTGCCGTATTCCTGCCGGACGGCCATATCGTCGTAGACGGGGCGTTTCATCAGCGAGGCGACGATCTATTGATCGTCGGCGCCGATGGCGACGCCGTTGTCGTTAAAGACTATTTCCTGTTCGACCCGCCGCCGGCGATAGAAACGGGCGATGGAGGCTGGTTCACGCCGCAGCTCGTACAATCCTTCTTGATTCCTGAAACCGCCGGCCAGTATGCCCAGGTCGGACCGGCCGCGACGACGAGCCCGGTCGGTCAGGTTCAGGTAGCTTCGGGCAGCGTTTCGGCACGCCGCGTGGACGGTACGCAAGTGACGCTCCACGAGGGCGATCCGATATTTCAAGGCGACGTCGTTGAAACCGGACTCGACTCGACGGTCAATCTGATCTTCGTCGACGATACGACCTTCACACTGGGCGGCGAAGCGCGGTTGGCGATCGACGAGATGGTCTACAACCCGGCGACCGAGTCCGGTACGTCTTCGCTGTCGATCCTGAAAGGCGCCTTCGTCTTCGTCAGCGGCCAGATCGCGCACACCGATTACACGCAGATGAAGATCAATACGCCGGTGGCGACCATCGGTATCCGCGGCACGACGGTCGCCGGTGACGTGAAGGCGCCCGGCGAACGGAGCCAATTCACGGTGGTCGACGGCGAGATCGACGTCTCGACCCGCGTCGCTTCGGTGACGCTCAGGGACGAGTACGCGACCACCTACGTGGAAAGTTTTGATTCGGCGCCGACCGAGCCGGTCATCCTCACCGAGGAACAGATCGAACGCGATTACGGTGAAGTCAAGGAGGCATCCGGCGGGTTCTATGATGGTGGTGCGCTGGAAGAGATCGCTCCCGAGGCCGGTGAGGACGTGACGCAATTGGGCGACGCGCCGATCTTGGCCGCCGGTTTCAGCATAAGCTTCACGGATTTTTCGGTCAGCGCAGCTCG
Organism: uncultured Rhodospirillaceae bacterium; assembly: GCA_964386465.1. GTDB lineage: Bacteria > Pseudomonadota > Alphaproteobacteria > UBA8366. The sequence continues at coordinate 16,280 of CAYLTU010000048.1, read as the reverse complement.
GCTCGATTTTCTCCAACAGATCGAGCTCTTCTTTCCAAATCCGAGCAGTCTGTTTTCGTCAAGCAACGACGATAATGATGCCATTATTGCCTCGCTCAGCGGGGCTATAGGTGGATTCGGCAGCGGGATTGCCGAGAGCACCGGCGGCAACGATATCATCGTCGGGGATCTCAACAGTTCTAACACGATCGACGGCGGCGGCGGCGACGATACGATTATCGGCGGCAATCTCGCGGATAGTCTGTCCGGGGGCGTGGGCAACGACCAGATCATCGGCGGAGGCGGCAACGACGTCCTGTTCGGTGGTACCGGTAATGATGTCGTTTCAGGTGGAACGGGCGATGACCTTCTGATCGGCGGTTCAGGTAACGGCGACGATTCTTATGATGGCGGCGACGGTATCGATACGATTCAGTACACAAGCGCTGTTAGCGGCATTTCGGTCGATTTGGGTGCGGGGACGGCCAGCGGCGTCGACATAGACAATGATATCCTGAGCACGATAGAGCACGTTACGGGCGGCGAGGGCGACGACCTGTTGATCGGCGCCGACGGCGACGAGACCCTTGAGGGGCGTGGCGGACTCGATACGCTGATCGGCGGTGCGGGCGACGATACTTTGATCGGCGATGGCGCAGGGACCGACATTTCGGTTGATATCGCGGATTACAGTGCCGCCACGGGCCCCATCGCGATAGATATGACGGCGGCCGGCACAGTCGATGGCGTGTCGGCGGGAACAGTTGCCGGTGGGGTGGAGTCTGGGACCGATGTAATCATCGGTATCGAGCGCATCCTGGGTACCGGGGCCGACGACAGCTTCGTGGCGGGCACGGATTTCTTCGGTGGTTCGATCGGCTTCGTCGAGTTCGAAGGGCGTGGCGGCAGCGATACGATCTTCGGCGACGGCAACACGCGGATATCGTACCGCAGCGCCGATACTGGCGTTACCGTCGATCTGGCCGCGGGAACCGCGACCGGCGACGCGTCGGTCGGCAGCGACAGTTTCACCGATGTCAGCCAGGCAGCCGGGTCGGCGCACGACGATACTCTGATTGGCAGCAACGCTACCGACGATACCTTTCTAGGCTTCGACGGGGCTGACCTAATCGACGGGCGGGACGGGTTCGATACCGCCGATTACAGCGAAGCCGGTTCCGGCGTTACGGTGGACCTGTCGCTTGGACAGGCGCTGAACGATGGGTTCGGCAAAGTCGATACATTGGTCGGGATCGAGGCGGTCGCCGGGTCCGGATTTGAGGATACGCTGACCGGAACCGACGGTATCGACCGCCTTTCGGGCGCCGCGGGCGATGACACGCTGATCGGCAAGGGCGGTGCTGATACGCTCGAAGGCGGCGACGGCGCGGACTTGCTCGATGGCGGCGGTGGTAACGACACGCTGATCGGTGGAACGGCCGACGGCGATTCGGCCATCGATACAGTCGATTACAGCAATTTTACTGGTCCGATATCGGTGAACATGACGGCTGGCGGGACCGTCGACGGTTTCTCGGCCGGTCTGGTTTTCGACTTTGCGTCCGGTGAGACCGACACCATCGTCGGGGTTGAGCGCGTCGTCGGGACCGCGCAGAACGATACCTTCACGGTCGGCGGAACGGTGATTAGCGACTTCACCGATTATGTCGAATTCGAAGGCGGCGCGGGTAACGATCAGATCATCGGTAACGGGAACACACGGGTCGCCTATAGCAATGCGACAGGCAGTGTCCATGTGGACCTTTTCGAGTTTTCCTTTTTTGGAATCCCAATCATAGAAGCATTTGCGCAGGGCGATCTGTCCGTCGGCCGTGATTCCCTCAGTTCGGTCAATCAAGCGTCCGGGTCGGCCTTCGCCGACACTTTGTTAGGCGGCACTGGCGATGACACGTTGCAAGGTGAAGCGGGCGACGACACGCTCGATGGCCGCGGTGGCGTCGATACGGCGGATTATTGGAGCTCCGGCAACGGCGTCACGGTCGATCTTTCACTAAATTTGACCCTAGATGACGGGTTCGGTGACCAAGACACGTTAACCAGTATCGAAAGTGTCCGCGGTTCCGAATTTGCCGATTCGTTGGCTGGTGACGGAAATGCCAATCGGCTGACCGGCGGCGGCGGTGATGACACGCTGTCCGGGGAAGACGGCGCCGACAATCTGGACGGCGGTGAGGGCGCGGATACGATTTTCGGCGGCGGTGGCCAGGACTCGCTTTCCGGTGGAGAGGGATCGGATACGCTACGCGGCGGGTCGGGGTCGGACCAACTCGTCGGCGGCGGCGGTGCCGACCACCTGCTTGGCGGCAATGACAACGACACTCTGAACGGCGCTACCGGGGATGACACCCTGGATGGTGGCAGCGGCTTTGATAGCTTGTTCGGTGGTGACGGCGACGACACGCTGTTTGCCGGAGCTGGCAATGATAGCCTCAACGGCGGAGACGGTTTCGATATTCTCGACGCCAGTGCGTCGATTCTTGGACAGTCCGTCTTTATCGCTTCGGGGTTCGCGTTCGGATCCGAGACCGGCGTCGACAGGTTTACGGGTATTGAGCATGTGATCGTCGGCGCGGGTGCCGATGTCGTCATAGGCGGCAATGCGGACGATCGCATCGATCTGGGCGGCGGGAACGATTTCGGCAGCGGTGGTGCCGGATCCGATACGCTGTTCGGTGGCGACGGCGCGGACGATTTGAACGGCGGGCTGGGCAGCGATTTTCTTGGCGGCGATTCCGGCAACGACGTGCTGCGAGGCGATTCTGGAAACGATACGCTCGATGGCGGCGCCGGGTCCGATTCGATCGCTGGCGGGGCCGGTACCGACATCCTTGTGGAACAGGATGGCTCCGGCGACGACACCTACGCTGGTGGCGCGGACAACGATACGCTGGATTATGGCGCGGTGACAGGCGATGTCGCGGTCGATCTGTTGCAGGGCACGGCGACGGGCGCTGGGATCGGCAACGACACGCTGACCGCTATTGAGAATATCCAGGGCGGCGCCGGCAACGATGCGATTACCGGCGACGATAGCGCAAATACGCTGACTGGCGGTGGCGGCAACGACAGCCTCGCCGGCGGCCTGGGCGACGATGTGTTCACCGGCGCGGAGGATAGCGGTGATGATACTTACGCCGGCGGCGAGGGTATCGATACGGTCGACTTTACCGGCGTGAGTGACGTAGTCGCCGCGGATCTTGCCGCCGGCACCGTGACGGTCGCCGGGCTCGGCACTGACGCTCTCTTGGATATTGAGCGGCTGGTCGGCGGCGCCGCGGACGACACGCTGACCGGCGGCGGCGGCGCCGATACGCTGGACGGCGGACAGGGCGCGGATATCCTGGACGGCGGCGACGAGAACGATGTCCTGCTCGGCAATGACGGCGACGATACGCTGAAGGGTAGCGCCGGCGATGACATCTTCGTCGGCGGCGCCGGGTTCGACACGCTGGATTACTCGGCGCAGACTCAAGCGGTAATCGTTACGGCAAGCAGCGGCGATGCCAGCGGCGACGGAATCGGAAACGATATCTTCGGCGAAATTGAGCGGTTCCTGGGCGGCAGCGGTAATGACGGCATTGCCGGCGGCGGCGACGACGACGTGATAGAGACCGGCGGCGGCAACGATGTCGGTCTCGGCGGTGCGGGAAACGATACCATCCTAGGCGGTGACGGCGTGGATTCGCTGAGCGGTAATGCCGACGATGATTTCCTCGACGGCGGCAACGACGCGGATTTGCTGTTCGGCGGAGGCGGGAACGACACGCTCCTGGGTAGCGGGGGCAATGATGAGTTGATCGGCGATGCGGGCGACGACACTCTGGATGGTGGCGTCGGTGACGATCTGCATTTTGGCGGTGCGGGCGACGACATTTTTGTCGGTACGGAAGACGGGGACGACGACGAATTTTTCGGTGGCGACGATCCGGACGATGCCAGCAGTACGGCCGTGGGCACCCTGTCCGGCAGCGATACTGTCGATTATTCTACGGTAGCGACGACGATCACCGTCAATCTGGGTGGGAATTTTGCCATCGGTGGCGGGATCGGCATCGATGCCCTGGTCGACATCGATACGGTGATCGGCGGTCTCGCAGACGACACCATGACCGGCAGCACTGGCGCCAACACGCTGAGCGGCGGCGGCGGCAACGACACGCTTTCGGGTGGCGATGGCGAAGACCGCTTCCTTGCGTCCCTCGACACGGGCGACGACACCATTGATGGCGGAAGCGGGCTTGATACGCTGGATTACACGGGCGTTGCCGCATCCGTGACGATCGATGCCACGGCCGGTACGGCGGTCGCGGCCGGTATCGGTGCCGACTCTATCGAAAGCATCGAGAATTTCATCGGTGGTGACGGCGACGATACGATTACCGGGAGTGCTGCGGAAGAAATCCTGCAGGGCGGCGACGGGGCCGACTTTCTTTCGGGCGGTGGCGCGGCGGATACGATTTCCGGCGGCGCGGGCGACGATACGCTTGACGGCGGTGCCGGCGACGACAGTCTGTTCGGCGGATCGGGGATCGACGCGGTCGATTATTCCGGCGCGACGCTCGACGTCTCTGTCGACCTGCTTGGCGGCACGGTGTCCCTGCTGGAAGACGATGACGGCACCGTAACCGTCACGGAAACGGACGCGCTGACTGCGATCGAGCACGCGATTACAGGCGCGGGCAACGACAGTCTGACCGGCAGCGGCGCCGACGAGATTTTCGACGGCGGCGCCGGCATCGATACGGTATTCGCCGGCGGCGGCGGCGACCGAGTGGTCGTGGCAGCCGATGGAGAAGTCGACAGCTATGCCGGTGGCGCTGGGGTCGACATTCTGGATTTCACGCAGTTATCGGTCGGGTTGGTTGCCGACCTCGCAACGCAGACCGCGGATACTTCCGTCGGGACCTTCCTTGCCGGCGACGCCTTCACGGGTTTCGAAGGGATAATCGGCGGCGGCGATGACACTATCACTGGTACCGCGGGCGACGATACGCTGGTCGGTGGCGGCGGCGACGACACGCTGCGCGGCATTGGCGGCACGGACCGAATCGATGGCGGCGACGGCAACGATCTGATTGTCGCAGGCGGCGGTATCGGAGAGGACGTGTTCGACGGCGGCGCGGGCTTCGATATCCTCGATCTGTCCGATGTCGCGGTTTCGGTCGTGCTCGATCTCGCCGAAGGGACCGCCGAGGCCGCAATTGGCGGTGAGGCGGTTGCACGGGAAATCGTCAATATCGAGCGCATCCTGGCCGGTAGCGGCGACGACACTATTTTCGGTAGCAGCGGCGCTGATGATATCGATGGCGGCGCGGGCAGCGACAGCGTTTTCGCCCGCGGCGGCGACGACCGTGTCGTCTTCGACGCGGCCGATGCGACGATAGACGGCGGCGCTGGTGTCGATACCCTCGCTGTCGCTGGGGCGGCGCAGACACTGGATGACACCGCGCTGGCAAATACCGGCCGTATCGAGGCGGTCGACCTCTCCGGAGACGGATCGAACACGTTTGTGGCAACGGCAGAGCTGATCCTCGGCAAATCCGACACCGGAACGTTGTCGGTGGAGGGGGACGGTGATGACGTGCTTCGGACGGAGGGGGACTGGACGGCGGTCGGCGCGCCTGGTGTGCTTGTCGCCGCGAATACGGCGGAGCTGCGGGTCGCGGTCGAGACATTGGTCAATACCGGTTCCATCGATTTCGCGGACGGTGCCTCTCTCGATGTCGGCACGTTCAACAACCAGGCCACGCTGCGGGTGGAAGGTGTCGCCGCGACGGTAGGCGGCCAAATCGAGAACGATGCAGGGGCCGCGATCACGCTCGATTCCAGCGCAATCGATGCGTCGCTAACTATCGCCAACGGCCTGACCAATGAAGGTCAAGTCACCCTGACAGGGGGCACGGGGAGTCTCGATATCCAAGGCGGTGTGTTGTCGAACGCGGCGACGCTCGCGGTCGCAAGCGGTACCCAGTTCGTTGATGGCTCGCTCGACAACATTGCGGGCGGAACCATTTCGGTCGCCGCGCCCGCGTCGTTCGTTTTCGGATCGGACGGGGGCGCAACGGATACGCTCTCGAATTCGGGCGCGATCGTCGTCGACGGTGCGATGCGGTTGGTTGACGCCACGCTGCAGCATGGTGGAGACCTGACCCTCGGCAGTGGCGCCACGTTGGAAATCGGCAATGGCGCGACGGTCGATTTCCAGACCGATTTCACCTTGCTGGCCGACCGTACCATGCTTGTCGGCGATGGCGTCTCTGGTGCGATCGAAGGGACCGCGGTCGTCACCAACCAAGGCGAAATCGTGCTCGACAACGGCGTGATCGGTGGATCGCTCGTCAACCAGGGCGCGCTGAGTTTGAGTGTTGGCGATAATTCCTACTTCGTCGACGGCGAATTGACGCTGGCGGGCGGGTCGATCGACCTGGATGGGTCCAAGACTCTCAGCACGCTTAATGGGAATGGCAGGGTCGTCAACCAGGGCGATCTCATCCTGCAAAACGACACCATCGATGTGGATTTCGTCCACGAGGCGGGAACGCTCCAGCTTTCCACGAATCTCGATATCACCGGGGCGCTCACCTTGGTAGGCACCGCGGTTGTCAACACCGTGGCGGGAGTCGTGATTGCCGGCACCGGTGCGTTGGACAATTCCGGGACTATTACGGTGTCGGGCGCGACACTGAACAGCGACAACGTCGTCAACCGGAAATTGATGTCCTTCGAAGGTGTGGCGGGCATCGTGACCAGCGACACCGTGACGAATACCGGCACCGGGACGATGGCGTTCTCGACGGATGTCGACTTCGACCTCGACGCCGGTCAAACATTCGATAATCAGGGGCTCCTCGATATCGATTCGGGCACGCTCACCTTCAGCGATGGCTTATTGGCGCACAGCGGCGATCTCGATATCGCCAGCGGCGCGGAACTCGCCATCGACGGTGGGACGCTGTCGATGCAGGCGGGCGGAACGCTCACGGGTGATGGCGTCGTCTCATTCTCATCGGCGCTCGAGATAGCGATTGGAGTTGCATTCACGAACTCGACAGGTATCCCGTCCCTGTCGTTCGAGAACGGCGACCTGATCGGCGCGGGATCGTTCGTCAATCAGGCGCTGTTCTCCATGGCGGGCGGAACCATTGGAGTTGCCAACTTCACCAACGATGTGGGTGGTGTATTGCAGGCCGAGAACGGGTCGATCGAGTTCGCCGGCGGCGCCAGCGTGTTCACGAGCCTTGCCGGCGCCACACTCTCGATCCTGTCCGATACGGCCGACGCCGCGATCGTGCTCCCATCCGGCTTTTCGAATGCGGGGCTGATTTCCTTTGCCGGCGCCGCCGCCAATACCGGCACGCTCGATCTCGGAACGGACACTTTGGCCAACCAATCGGGCGGCGAGATCGCACTTGCCAGCGGTGTCCACGAAATTGCCGGCGCTGTCGACAATCAGTCCGGAGCGACCCTGTCCGTTACGACAGATGGTGCGGATGGCGCGCGCCTGTCTGTCAGCGGTGGCATGGACAATGCCGGGACGATCGCCTTGAACGCCACCGGCGGGCTGGGCGGGTCCGGGACCTTGGATGTCACGGGCGCCACACTGACCAACAATGCGGCAGGTTCGATCCTGTTCGACGGAACGGGAACGCTCGATACGCTTGCGATCGCGGGCGATATCGACAATCAGGGCACCATTGTCGTGACATCGGCCGCGGACAATCAGATCGGCAGCGCCGGTGGCGCTATCGCGAATTTGGGAACGCTCGATATCGCGACCGGCAGTAGTCTGACGATCGGTGAAGCGGCCGGGGTAATCGGCAGTTTCGACAACAGCGGAACGGTATCGCTGGATGGCGACCTTCTTCTGCGCAATACGCTCTTTAGTCAGGATACCGGCGACATCGAATTCGGTGGCGGAACGTTCGTTCTGTCCGATGGAGGCACGCTCGAAATCGCCTCGGACTTCACGCTCGGCGCATTGGGCACGCTTGCCCTGGACAGCGGCGGCTCGATTACGGCGGAAAACGGCAGTTCCGCGACGCTCGATAATCAGGGCGCCATCGTGTTCAACGGCGGTGCGTTCGATATCGATACGGAGAATTCCGGTACGTTGTCGACAGCAGGTAGCAATTTCGACATCTCCGGTTCTTTGTCGAATGTCGGCGACGGCACGCTCGGGCTTGACGGTACGAAGACCCTGACCGGCGGCGGGACGATCGAGTTCCTGAACGATCTGGACCTGACCGACGACACCGTCGGTACGGCGACGACGGTTTCAATTTCCGATACCGCGCCGCCTTCGGATCCTGTGCTGACCGTTTCGAACACGACGGTCGACGGCGTGTTGATCGCGAATAGCGGTGCGTCGGTGACGTTCGCCGGATCGTTGCTGGGCGACGGCACGTTCCTGCATGACGCTGAAGGATCGACGCTGAACCAGGCGATCAGCGTGGCGAACTTCGAGAACACGGGCACGCTTACCCTGTCGGGCGGAAGCCTGACAAGCGCGAACGCAACCAATGCGGATTTGCTCTCGGTCGCGAGTAATTCGGTGATCGATCCGGGTACGGGTGGGACGTTCACGAACAGCGATACCGTCCAGATTGGGGACGGTATTGCGCTGACATTCGGAGACGGGGTGCTGCTGAACACCGATCTTATCGACCTTTCGACGAGCGGTACTCTGGCGATTTCCGGCGGCACGTTGCAGAACAACGGTTCGCTCGATCTGGATGCCGATACGAAGATTCTGGTCGATTCGGGTACGCTGGCAGGGACGGATACCCTGACGATCGCGGGAACGCTGTCGCTCGAAAATGGCGGCGCGTTGGCGCAGACTGCAGTGAACGAGGGGACGCTGACGACGAGCGGCGACAGCTATAACCTGCAAGGCGTACTGTCGACAACCGACGCCGGCACGATCGTGTTGAGCAACAGCAAGACCCTCACCGGCGGCGGGACACTCGAATTCCTCACCGATTTGGATCTGACCGAAGACACGGTCGGGGCGCTGACGACGGTTTTGGTGTCCGATACGGCCCCGCCGACCGACCCGGTCTTGACGATATCGGGCACGACCATTGACGGCGTGCTGCACGCAACCGATAGCTCTTTGGTGACGTTCGGCGGGTCGCTGACTGGCGGCGGCACCTTCTTGCACGACGCAAACGGCTCGACGCTATCGACTGTGATCGATGTAGCGACCTTGGAAAACAACGGGGAGTTGGCGTTAACAGGCGGGACGCTGGCCAGTGCAACCGCGACAAACAGCGGCCTGTTGGCGATTGAAACGGATTCGTTAATCGATCCGGGCGCGGACGGGGCCTTCAATAATAGCGGTACGATCCAAATCGAGAATTCCGCGACGATGATCTTCGGGGACGCGATCGATGGCGGGCTTCTGACGAACACCAGCGGCGGCACGTTGGACGTCCTGGCCGGGGGTACGCTGTCGGTCGCTGGCGGCATTATCCAAAACGATGGCGCACTGGCGCTGGCTGGCGTTCTTGAAGTGGGCGTCGGTTCGGTATTTCAACAGAATGTCGATCTGACTCTGGATGCCGCCGCCTCGATCGACCTGTCGACCGGCGGGACATTGCTGGTTGCGGGAGGGGCGCTGGGCCTGGATACGGGTGCATCGATTGCCGCCGACGCCGGGACGGCAACGGTCGAACTCGACGGCGGGTCCATCCTGCTGCTGTCGGATTTCGCGCTCGATTCCGATCTGACAGTTGCCGCAAGCGGCACCCAAACGAACCTGCTGTCGCTCGACACCTTCACCTTCACGAATGCCGGAACCGTCGATGTCGCGTCCGGCGCGACCCTCGACGTTACGGCAGCCTTGGGCGGGGCGTTCGAGAACCAGGGGACGTTCGATACGGCTGCGGATGTTTCGCTTGGCGGCGCATTCGCGAACCAAGGCGTTTTGGCGATTGCCGGCGCGACATTTACCGCAAGCGAGATGACCTTGGCATCCGGCGGAACGGTGACCCTGGACGGCAGTGGGGCGGCCGCGAGCTTGACCGATAGCGGCGGGGAATTGCTGAATTCAGGGCTTGTGACGATTACGGCGGGCACTGCATCGCTCGACAGCGATACCATCAGCAACGCCGGCACGATTGCCGTGGAGAACGGTGCCACATTGCAGCAATCTGCCGGTGGGACGTTATCGAACACTGGCGACATCGAAATCGCATTGGGCGCCGCCGTCGAGGTCGGCACGTCGACCGGTGCGTCGGCGGCGTTCGACAACAGCGGAACGGTCGCCGTGGATGGCGGTCTCTTGCTGCGGAACACGATAATCTCGCACAACGCCGGCGCGCTTGATGTTTTCGGAAGCTTGGACCTGACGGAAGGCAGCACGCTCACTCTCGACACCGTAGCCACCGTGACTGCGTCGGGCACACTCGGCCTTGGCGACGGCGCTGGGGCTGCGGAGCGCATCGACGGCTCCTCCGGCTTGGTGAACCAGGGTACGGTTGTCTTCGAGGGCGGGACGTTCGCGAGCGGTTCGCTTGGAAACAGCGGCGTACTGGATGTGGCCGCGTCGTCGCTTCTGGATCCGACGAGTGGCGGGATCGTGACGAACAGCGGAACGGTTGCGATTCAGGACGACGTGGTCCTCACCTTCGGCGACGGTACGCTGGACGGGCTGTTCTCGAATACCGGAACCATCGATACATCTTCATCGGGAACATTGACGATTGCCGGCGGAACGTTGCAGGTCGATGGCGGCAGCATCGCGGGCAGCGGTGCGCTTCTCAATCAGAGCGACGTGGTCATTACCGCGGCGGGGACAATCGGCGGCACCTTCGTCAATTCCGGCAGACTGTCGATCGACGGCGTGGCGGTTACCGTCGCCGGTATCGATTTAGCCTCCAGCGGCACGCTGACCCTGGACGGCGGAGCGGGCGACGCCAGCCTGACAGAGACGGGGACCGTCCTGCTGAATTCCGGGCTGATTACGGTGACCGGCGGAAACGGCTCGCTGGGCGCTGCGACGATCAGCAATTTGTCGGGCGCGACGATCGCCGTCGAAAGCGGCGCGACTCTGCAGCAAGGCGGCACTTTATTGAACGCGGGCGATCTGTCGCTTTCCGGGAAATTGGAGATGGTCGGTGCCGCCGTCGTCAACAGCGAGACCTTGACGGTCGATGGCGGCACGCTCACGGGCGCGGACGTATCCAATTCCGGTCTGCTCGATGTCACGGCCGCCTCGGTCGTTGATCTCGACACCGGCGGCTCGGTAACGAATAGCGGTACCTTGGCCATTCAAGATGGTGTCACGCTGAATTTTGCCGATGGCGTTCTCAGGAACAGCGGTACGATCGATTTTGGCGACGGCGTTTCGATCACGACGACGAGCGGATCGATCGAAAACAGCGGTTTGATCGAGATCGGCACCGTCACCGGGGTTGCGTCAATCGACACGGATTTATCGCTCGATATTGCCAGCACATTGCAGATCGACCTGGACAGCTCGACGGTCACGCCGTTTGACCAGTTGATCGTGAACGGGGCGCTGGATTTGGGCGGAACCCTCTCCGTGAGCGAAACCGGGTCCTTCTCGGTCGGTTTGAACGACAGTTTCCACATTATCGATACGGGTGCGGCTACACCGACGGGCGATTTCGATTTTGTCGAGGGGCTGGAAACCGGTGACGGGTTCGTCCTCGACCTGTCGCAGGGCAGCGGCGGCGTTACCTTGACCAGTGTGGCGGTCGATTTCCAAGGCACGGCTTCGGGCGACACGCTTACGGGTTTAACCCTCGACCAGGAGGTCTTTGTCGGCGAAGGGGGCGACGACACGCTCGCGAGCTTCGGCGGCACCGATCTGTTGCATGGCGGTGCGGGCGATGACCTATTCATTCTTCCGGATTTGAGCTTCGGACGGTTGGACGGCGGCGACGGGCTGGATCGCGTTGTCTTCGAGGGCGATAACCCGGGCTCCTTCAACCTGATCCCGCTGCGCGGCGATCAACTGTCGAACATTGAACGTATCGATATCAGCGGCACCGCGACGGTATCCCTGACCCTGGACGTCGATACCGTGCTTTCGGCGACCGGCGGCACGAACACGCTGACCGGGAACGATAATTCGTTGATCATCGACGGTGACGCCGGCGATACGCTGACGGCGACGGGCGGTTGGGCCGCGGATGGCTCGACAACCATCGATTCCACCAGTTACTCGATATTCAATGACACGGACACGGGTGCCGAGATTCTGGTCAATAGCGCCATTGCCGCTTCCGTTTCGTAACCCCCCTAAATTTCTGGGCAGGCTGCAATTCTCTTATGCAGACAGAGGCGGATAGAGTGTGCGAAGATTCGCCCAGCTCAGTATCACAGGGGAGTATTGCGTTATGCCGAAATGGATCGACCACATCGTGGTGCGCGTCAACGACATCAATGAAAGCCTGAAGGATTACGAGGGAAAGCTTGGCATGAAGGCCAGCAAGGGTCCCGACGAGGTTCCGCATCTCGGCATGACCCGCGCCATCCTGCCGCTCGGCGACGAGGGCCGCTTTATCGAGATCGCGGAGCCGCTGGGCGAAGGTGGCGCGATCAGAGGCGCGCTGGAAAAGTATGGCGAGGGTGTCCATCTGGTGGCCCTGGCCGTTGACAATTTGGCGGAAGCGAAGGCCGAGATGAAAGCCAACGGCGCGCGGGTCATCGAAGCCGGGACGCAGGTGTTCATCCACCCGCGCGACGGCCATGGGGTGATGTACCAATTGATCGAGCGCGCGTAACCAAGTATCGCTGGACGCCACGACTGGTCACTTGATCGGCGTAGTGCCATGAAAATACGCTTTAAACCGCTGCGAGGCGCTTGTGTCGCGTAGCAGCGAATCCTTGTTCGCCCAATATGGGCCCGCCTACCGTTGGCTGGTTACCGTCGCGTGCCTGACAGTCTTCTTCACCATGGTGTTTTCCAGCACCACGGTGAACGTGGCGATCCCGCATGTGATGGGCGCCTTCGGAGTCGGCCAGGATAAGGCGCAGTTCCTGTCGACCGCTTTCATCGCGACGACGGTCACCAGCCTGCTACTCAACAATTGGTTCATCGCGAAAGTAGGCCAACGCGTCGCGTACGCGTTGTCGATATTGTTGTTTTGCTTCGGTAGTATTATCTGCGGATTCGGCCCGACCTTGGGCGTAATCATTTTTGGCCGGGTCATTCAGGGATTTGCCGCCGGAATTATCCAACCGATGATAATGGTGGTGTTGTTCCAAGTGTTTCCACCGGAGAAACGCGGAACGGCGATGGGCCTGTTCAGCATCGGTGTGGTGATCGCACTCGGTCTCGGACCAGCGATCGGCGGCATCACGATCGATGTATTGAATTGGCGTTACATATTCTTCGTGCCGATCCCCGCTGCGCTTTTATCGCTTCTGCTCGGCGCATTTTTTATTCCGGATCGCCCGCAGTCCGGGCCCGCCGGGCCCTTCGATTTCATGGGCTATGCCTTTATGTGCGCAGCGGTATTTTGCCTGATGACCGTAATCGGCAACGGGCAGCGCGACGGTTGGGCGTCGAACGAAATTCTAACGCTTATTTTTATCATGATCGCCTCCAGTGTCGGATTCGTTCTGTCGCAACGAAGGCCAAGCGGCAATCTCCTCGACCTCTCGCTTTTCCGCAATGCGCGGTTTTCGACGGCGGTTGCGGTCTCGTTCCTATTTGGGTTCGGTAGTTTCGCGACGGTCTACATCTTTCCAGTTTTCGGCCAGATCGTGCAGGGTTACACAGCGACCGTGGCAGGTTCTCTGCTGCTTCCCGGCAGTATCGCTGCCGCATTCATCCTGCCGATAACCGGGCGGCTTGCAGACCGCTTTCCCGCTCATACGGTGATTATCCTTGGGCTGTTCATCTTTGCGGTCAGTGTGATTTTGATGGCGGACTCCGACGTCGATACGGTGTTCTGGAGCATCGCGTTTTATCTTTTTATCGGTCGCGTCGGTGTCGCGTTGGTGTCGCCGGCTTTGAACAGCGCGGCGCTGGCCGCACTCCCCGCGTCGCAGCTCACAAGGGGGGCGGGTGCCGTGAATCTGTGCCTTATGCTTGGTGGTTCTTGCGGTATCAACGCGCTGGTCGTCGTCTTGGAGCGCCGGATCGAGTTTCACAGCGATGCTTTCACTTCGACCCAAACCTCCGCCAACAATGCCACCCGAGAGCTGCTTGGCACGGTTCGCGGCCTGCTGAACGAGGGTGGTATACCGGATGCGCTGCGCGATCCGCTTGCCTTGGACTATTTGGGCGATGTCGTGAACGCGCAGGCGAATACGTTGGGCTTTCAGGACGGATTCATCGCCGTTGGATTGGTCAGTATGTGTTCGATACTGCCGGTTCTGTTGTTGCGCCGGAAGCAGCGAAATTCGACTTGAAGCTTTGCCCTGTTCTTGCTGAAATCGACCCTATTGGAGAGAAAGTGGGAGGGCCGCAACGTGCCGAAAAAGTCCCTTGATGGCTGGACCAGCCTGGATCTCGTCCGGCGTCAGGCAGAGCGTTACGGCGACCGGGTGTTCTGTACTTTCGAAGACGGACCGCCTTTAACGTTTTCCGATTTCGAAATCGAAACCGATGCGTTGGCGTCGGGGTTTGCCGAACTTGGCATTGGCCCCGGCGACCGTATCCTTACCTTTGCCTATAACAGCCGGTCGTTTCTGTTGACGATGATCGCGGTGCATAAGCGCGGTGCGATTTTCGTACCGATCAATACGGAGTTGAAGGGCGACTTCCTGAGCCATCAGATCCGCGTGATCGAACCACGGATCGTCGTCGTGGATGCGGCACTGCGCGGCGCGTTCGACAGCATCGAAATTGCTGATATGGCGATCGAGACAACCGTCGTGATCGGGGGCGAGGCCTCTCCGCTGAGCGGAACGAGGTTCGTCGCGTTCGATAGCCTGGCGAAGACCGCCGCCCGTCCGTCTGATGTCCTGCCCGCGCAGCCGCAAGATATTTGCACGATAATGTTCACATCCGGCACGACCGGGCCGTCCAAAGGCGTCCTGATGCCGCACGCGCATTGTTATCTGTTCGGTTTCGGCGCCGGGCGCGCACTTTCCATGACCGATAAGGATCGCATGTACATCTGCATGCCGTTCTTCCATGCGATGGGACTGACCATACAGTTCACCTCTTGCCTCATTCACAGCGCAGCCGTGCATGTCGTACGACGGTTCTCAGCCAAGACATGGCTGGAAGACGTGCGCGCGTGCAAGGCGACCATCACCTATGCGCTGGGCGTGATTCCGGAGTTCATTTTTCGTCAACCGCCGACGGATCGCGACCGCGACAATGATCTCCGGGTCGTGCTCGCGGTACCGATCGGCGAGGAGTGGGGTGCCGAATTCGAAGAACGGTTCGGGGTGCGCCTGATGCAGGCCTATGGGATGACCGAATGCAACCTACCGGCTTTTGGCGACCTGGCCGATCCGATCATGCCCGGTTGTGCCGGTCGCATCGTAGACGATTTCTTCGAGGTCCGGATTGTCGACGCCGAGACGGACGAGCCTCTCGGCTCCAATGAAGTCGGCGAGATCGTGGTCCGTCCGAAGCGGGCTTCCTGTTTCATGGCCGGCTATTTCAATATGCCGGAGCGGACCGTCGACGCCTGGCGTAACCTCTGGTTCCACACGGGCGATGCCGGACGCTTCGATGCGGACGGACGGCTGTTCTTCATCGACAGGATCAAGGATTGCATCCGCCGGCGCGGCGAAAATATTTCGGCCTTCGAAGTCGAACAGGTCCTGAATAATTTTCCCGCGATTGCCGAAAGTTCGGTGATCGGCGTGCGCGCCGAATCCGGTGGCGAGGAGGAAGTCAAGGCGTGCATCGTGGCCGGCGGCAATCCGCCCGATCCGGTCGCGGTGTTGGATTGGTGCGTAGAGCGGATGCCGCGCTACGCCGTGCCGCGCTACATCGAATTCGTCGCCGAACTCGACAAGACACCGACCGGAAAGTTGCGCAAACAGGAACTGCGCGACGCCGGGGTGACCACGAATACCTGGGATCGTGAGTCGGTCGGTTACAAGGTTCGCCGATAGCATTGCCGGGCAGTGAAAATATATCTACTCATAATCCTATCGTTTGGAATTGCATGTCTGGGCGACGCGGTTCCGTCGTTGTCCGCTGATAAAGCGTATTGGCAGCTTGCGCAGGCGATCAAAGATAATTCGCTGATTGCGGCGACTTTGCGGGGCAATGTAGGGGATGTCGTACATCTTCTGTCGCGCGGTGCTGATCCCGACCACCACGACGCGCGTCGAAATAC
>CAYLTU010000047.1:24968-26355 GCA_964386465.1 uncultured Rhodospirillaceae bacterium | reverse complement strand
GGTCCGTAGGCTTTCTCAAGAGGATCTTGAACGCGCGGTTGCGATTGACAGAGACATCGTTGGTCATTCGCGGCGCGGTTATTTCGAAAAACGGTTGGCTACGGCGCTGCACGATCCAGAAGGCCATATCCAGTTCGGCATCGATGGGGAAAGTGGATTGGAAGCTTTCGTTCTGAGCCGTGTGTTGCAGGGGGAGTTCGGTCGCGATATGCCCGCGGTCGTACTGGAAGTCATCGATGTCGCACCGTCGCAGCAGCACCACGGCCACGGCGCCGCGCTGCTGGATGCGCTGGAAGCAGAATCGCGCAACCGCGGTATCGACGAAATTCAGACATCGATCGTCTGGACCGATCACATCATGGCTCGTTTCTTTGGCGAACACGGTTTCCGGAAAGCCCGGCGACAGGTCATTGGCAACACGGTGGAGGAAGTCGTTGGGGCGATTCTCCGTGCGCAGGATGCAAACGACGATCCGGACAGCGCAGACGACGAATTGGTCCGCGCGGATAATGCCGCGGCCTTGCCGCGCAACTCCGCGGATGTTTCGTCTTTGGAAAAAACGGATTTGGACGCAATCGTTTCGATCGATCGCAAGCTTACCGGCAGGGACCGACACGCCTATATGACAGCGAAGATCGACGAGGCGCTGATGGATTCCGGCATCCGCGTGTCGCTGATGGCCCGGTTGGACGGCCTCGTCACGGGGTTTCTGATGGCGAGGCTCGATTTCGGCGATTTCGGTCGTGCTGCTCCCGTCGCGGTCATCGACACGATCGGTGTTCATCCCGATTTTACCGGCCGCGGTATCGCGCATGCACTGTTGTCGCAACTTCTGGCAAATCTGCGAGGGCTCCGAGTCGAGCGGTTAGAGACGACGGTGGCGTTGGACGATTTCGATCTGCTTGGTTTCCTCTACAGTACGGGATTCGAACCGACACAGAGGATCGCTTTGACCAAGAAGGTCGCATGAGCCGTTTTTAGCCCGACGGTCAGAATGATTCGGTATGAATGCGTGACTCGTCGATGCCGCGGCGCTCGAGGCCGGCTTGAATGTCCGCCATGAAACGGGCTGGGCAACAGAGCAGGTAGTGGGCGTTGCTGTCACCGACTTAGGCTGTGAGGCGTGCGCCGTCGATTCGGCCTTCGAAGTCGTAGTCCACACCGATCGCGTCTTCTGCGCGTGGACGACTGTAGGCGACGTGCTGTTTGGCGTTCGATTTCCGATCGATGAGACCGCGCACCTCATCGACGAACGGGTGGTGGGCGCCGTCGCGCGCGCTTTGGACGAACCAGACCGGGCGAGTGTCACCGGATTCGACGAGCGCATGGAGCATGCTGACCATCGGCGTGACGCCCACACCCGCACTGACCAGCACGATCGAACCGT
>CAYLTU010000047.1:0-24868 GCA_964386465.1 uncultured Rhodospirillaceae bacterium | reverse complement strand
TCCGGCGTTTTCTCGATCAGCCGCAGCGAACGAACGGAATCGGCGTCCGCGTCCCAGCGCAGCGGAACGGCGTTCGGTAACTCGACGATCTCATCGATGTCTATGGCGACGAGACGGCGCGCGCCCGGTACCTCGGCGACGGCGGTGGAATCCCAATGGATGGTCGCTTTGCCGGTAACTTGCAGCAGGCCGCCCGTTTGGAAGTCGACGAACAACAATCCGACACGAAGATCCAGAACCAAATTGCCGATCGTGTTGTAGTGGTTGTTGCCCGCGAAGTCGGGGAATACCAGACGGGTGCCGCTCTCGATCGAAACGAACCCCGGCTCGCCGCCACGATGCGAGGCGTCCATGCGGCCGACAGCGCGTTTCCGGGTCAACAACGCGGATGCCGCGATCACGGCGGCGCTGTCGGGGCGCGGAATCACGCGGGCGCTGTCATACATGATCGCGCCCTATCTGGCCGATAGGACGCTGGCGCTCGTTCTCGACGATTTTACCCCTCCGCCCATACCGGTGCATGTGGTGCACAAGGAAACCGGACAGACGTCGGCGCGCGTGCGGGCCGTCGTCGATTTTTTGGCGGAACGGCTTGGGCGGATGCGGGACTGGATCACTGAGACGGCGCCGGCATTACTCGATGCGCAACCCCGGACTTCACAAGCAACATTACCGGCGGGACCCATAGGTCGGGCTGAACCGCTTCGAACATGCGCGCGAGGAAGGCATCGCTGACGCCGCGGGCGCGATAGAAGGATCGATCCGTATCCTGTTCCGTATCGACATCGACGAACGGCACGGGGTACACGGCATCGAGGCGATAACGGTGGAATCCCAATTTCGCCCCTGGAGCGACGGTTCTCACGGTGCCGGCGATGAAGGCCCGCGCGCAAGCCGAATAACAGGACCCGTCCACATGAGTATCCAATCCGCGATCCGCGATCAGCTTGCCGACGC
This sequence comes from uncultured Rhodospirillaceae bacterium, assembly GCA_964386465.1. GTDB lineage: Bacteria > Pseudomonadota > Alphaproteobacteria > UBA8366. The sequence continues at coordinate 23,911 of CAYLTU010000047.1, read as the reverse complement.
CGCGGCCCTCGAAGATGTAGCCGCCCGAGCTCGCGAGAACGATCCGTACAACGCCATTGTTTTGCGCCAGCATGTCCTTCAGTTTTTCGGTCATGCCATGCTCGAAGCTGCCGTCGAGATGGAGCGTCCGGCCGTCAGGGGAGAGGCGCAACGAATAGCGCGCATCGCGTTCCTGCTGCCAGATCAGGTTCAACAGGGAGGCCTTGGGTTCGACGAAAGTCGTCTGGACAGCGGTGAAGGCGCTTGAAAGGGTGAAAAGCAGCGTGACCGCGATCCCGAAATAGACACCGTAGACCGGGATGATCGCGCCCTCTACCGCCTGATACCGATCGCACGCGCGGACGACGCCGACGATCTGCCACGCAAAGACGCCGACATGGGCGAACGCGATGAACAGGATGCTGGCGATTGCCGCCGCATAGGGATCGGCCATGAACGGTGGATGGGTGAGTGCCGCGAGGAAGTACAGCACAAGACGGAGCAGCACCAGATTGACCCAGAAGGATAGGGCGAGCGGCAGGTCGCCGCGCCAATGGGCCAGGATATAGGCCCAGGCCGAGGCCTGAGCGGCAGAACGCTTCGTGGCCGACTCGATCAAAACGCACCTCCGCGCAACGGCGCTAGGCTAACACAGATCGCACGATTTGTGCCGGTTCCGGGCGGCCGTTATGATTCCCGAACGGCGATACCACGGGAGCACGACGGATGAGCGCTGTAGCGGAATTCGAAACGGGATACGTCTCGACCGGTGCGACGCCTTCAAGAACCCCGGCAAGACGCGCATCTACCAGACCAAGGTGCGCCAGCTTTTCCATACCGACGGCGTAGATATCGTTTCCCTGCTGTGCCTGCAGAAGTCGAGGTCCGGCGGCGAGAGCAGTATCAGCAGCTCGGTCACCGTGCATGACGAGATGTGGCAGCGTGCCGGGCATGGAATTGAACGTGCCGCTGGCGCCCGTGTAGGGCTCAAACAGCTATGACGTAATGGTCCCGACCGACCCAGGCACGGATAGCCTCGCCGCCGTCCGTTCCACGATATCGTCGGGCGTGAAGCCCGGCGCGACTTCCTCCAACACGAATCCCTCGTCCGTGACCGCGATCACCGCCATGTCCGTGAACACCTTGGTGACGCAGGCCTTCGTCGTCAGCGGGTAGGTTAATTCCTCGACCAGCTTGGGTGTGCCGTCCTTGTCGGTCTGACTCATGGTGATGAAGACGCGTTGCGCACCGACGGCGATGTCCATGGCGCCGCCGATGCCGCCGACATGTTTGTCCGGCAGGCGCCAGTTCGCGAAGTCGCCATTGTCCGCCACCTGATAGGCGCCGAGGATGGCGGCGTCGAGACGGCCGCCGCGGGCGACGACGAAGGAGTCCGCGTGATGCACCAGCGCCGCGCCCTCGACCAGGGTGACCGGGCCCTTGCCGGCGCTCATCATATCCGTGTCGATATCCTCGTCGGCCGGGCGCGGGCCCATGCCGATGATGCCGTTCTCGCTGTGGAACAGGATGTCGCGGCCTTCGGGGATATAGTTCACCGCCAGGATGGGAATGCCCAGGCCGAGATTGACCAGCCAGCCGTCTTCCAGTTCGGCGGCGACCCGCTTGGCGATCTGGTCTCGGTTCAATCCCTTGCGTTCATTCATGCCAGACTCCATCCCAGGCTTCGGGCTTGTAGCGTCCGGTGACGACGTAGCGGTCGACAAAGACGCCCGGCGTCATGACCTGTTCCGGCGCGAGCTCGCCGAGCGCGACCTCTTCGTCGACTTCGGCGATGGTGTGTTTCGCGGCCATGGCCATGACCGGGTTCATGTTCTGCCCTGCCAGTCGGTAAATCAGATTGCCGCGCGGATCGGCTTTGTGCGCCTTGATCAGGGCGATGTCGCCGGGCAGGGCGGCTTCGATCAGATACTCTTGGCCTTTGACCGTGTGGGTCGCTTTGCCTTCGGCGATCTGCGTACCGACTCCGCTTGGCGACAGGATGCCGCCCAGTCCGGCGCCGGCCGCGCGCATCCGCTCCGCCAGAATGCCCTGGGGCACGATCTCCAGATCGACCTTGCCGGCTTCGTACAGTCCCTTGAAGACATCCGATTCCCGGCCCCAGGGGAAGCTGCAGATGACCTTGCCGACGCAGCCGCGTTCCAGCAGGCGGGCGATACCGAGGCGCTGCGTGCCGGAGCCGTTGGCGACGACGGTCAGGTCGCGCAGATCTCGATCGCAGACCCCGTCGATCAGCTTCTCCGGGATGCCCGAGAGGCCGAAACCGCCGACCAGCACCGTGTCGCCGTCCTTGATCCGGTCGAGCGCCGCGTCGATCGACGTGACCTTCTTCAGTTTCATCGAACATCCTGTCGTTCAATCCTCGACGGTTACGGTAGCCGACCACCGGCGGCACCTCAAATCGGCGACGTGGTGGACAAGGCGGGCGCAATGTCCGAATTTGTCACCGACCCATTTGAAAGGCGAGTTGTCCGATGAATTCCTGTCCTTGCGGCTCCGGCCGCTCCCTCGATAACTGCTGCGGCCAGTATTTCGAAAACCTGGCCGCGCCGACCGCCGTTGCCTTGATGCGCTCGCGCTACACGGCGCACGTGCTCGGCAAGGCGCAGTATCTGGCCGATACATTGTCGAAGAAGCAGCGTGTCGATTTCGATGTTGCCGAATATGAAGCGGCGCATGGGGAGGTGACGTGGACGGGGTTGGAAATCCGCGCGACGTCGGATGGCGGCGAAGCGGATGAGGCCGGCACGGTCGAATTCGTCGCCCGCTGCAAGGATAAGGATGGCCCCGGCATGCAGCATGAACTCTCAACGTTCATTCGGGAGGAGGGCCGATGGGTTTACGAAGATGCCGTGCCGAATCCGAAGCCGGCCACGCGTCAGGTTCAGAAGGTCGGCCGTAACGAGCCGTGCCCTTGCGGATCCGGCAAAAAATTCAAGAAGTGCTGCGGGGCGGCGGCCTGAAGAAGGAGAAATACCGATGGCAATCGAAGACTGGACCGGAACCTATGAGTCGCTGCCGCTCGGCGCCTCCGAGTCGAGTTCCCAACTGATCGATGGCGCGGCAATCGACGCGTTCGCGAATGCGATACAGAGTTTCAATCCGATCCATATGGACGGCGACTGGGCCCGCGCCAACACGCCCTATCCGGACCGCATCGCTCATGGCGTAATGACGACGGCGCTGGTATCGAAATCGCTCGTCCAGCTGTTCGAGCGCTTCAAGACCCGCACCGCGCTCCTGTCCACCGCGTCGAAATATATCCGCCCTGTCGTCGCAGGCGACACGATTACCACTACCGTGCGCCTCGTCGAGAAAATCGACGATCGCCAGCGCATCCGCTTCGAGGTCGAGACGAAGAATCAGAACGGCGATGTGGTAATGGTAGGCGAGTTGTTGGAGCAGGTGTTTTGAGGCGGGTTGCACTGTATCCCTATCGCCCTTGCTTATACGCCGTGATCCGCAGCGGTAGATACTTTGTTCGAATCCGTGGGAGGTGACAGGTCGAATGCCTAAAATTCAATCATTGCCATCCGTAGGCTGTGTTTGACTTGAAGCCATGCGAAGCCGGAATTGCAGCAGGACCAGCATCACCGTAACCGCCGTCAGAAGGGCCAGCGGCATCGAAAAACTCCCTGTCGCTTCGGAAACGTAGCCGATCGTCAGCGGGCCGAGCACGCCGCCGATTTCGGCGGCCGAAAAGAACATGCCGCCGGCCAGACCGGCTCTACGGCTGCCGACCCCGGGCGACTCGATCAGTACCAGCACCGCGACCGCCATCATCGCACCGCGCGCCGTCCCTTGCAGCACAAGTCCGGTCGCCAGCAGCGGCCCGGCTTCGGCGCGCAGCAGCAGCGTCGCCACGCCGGCCGACAGGAATAGCGCCAGCAGGATCGTCAGGCGCCGTGTTTCGGTGGCGAATTTGGGGATCAACAAAGCGGCGACGATACCCATTGCCATCGGAACGGATGCCCAATAGCCGGCCTCCGCCGGCGCCATGCCGCCGGTACGCAGGATTTCCGGCAGCCAGTTGTTGAGGCCGTGGTTGAAGAAGAAAATTCCGACGCTCATCGCAAGTACGATCCGGACCGGCGGCAGGTGTAGCAATTCCGCGAATTGCTTCTTTTGGGAACGCCGAGGCTCGGCGGCGATGCGTCGTTCCATCGCCCGACTCGCCGGATGCGCGCTGATCACGAACCACACCGCGCCAGCGCACAACGCAAACCCCGCATAGCAGAACATCACCATGCGCCAGTCCTGCCCGACCAGAGGCATAATAACACTGTTGGTCAGCGACAGCGCCGCCACCGCGCCGAGATTGGAGCCGGTGACATAGATCCCCATCGCCAGGCCACGTTCGCGTGCCGTGAACCAGAGGCTGACCAGTTTCGGCGCTCCGACGGAGATGATCGGTCCGCCCAGGCCGAATATCGCGACCGCTAGAAACAGGGAGAAATGGCCGGTCGCGAGACCCCGCACCGCGCCTGATGCCGCGATGACCGTAACGCCGATCAGCAGGGCGCGTCGCGGCCCAAACCTGTCGAGCAGTACGCCGCAGGGGATCGCAGCCGCGACATAGACAAGCGGCCAAGCGCCGAGAACGAAACCCATGTCGCCATTATCGAGATCGAGGGCAACGGCGATGGGGCGCACCAGCGGCGCCATCGCGGCAACGATCATGCCGAAACTGAAATACAGCAGCCACACGCCGGCGAGAACGACCCAGCGATAGGAAATTTTTTCGGCTTCAAACGGCACTGACGGCATGGGCATCGAAAAGGGCGGGTTTCACCCGCCGTGGTCAAGCCGCGCGTCTGCGACATGGCGACGCTGGGCACATCGAGCGGCCTACCTGGAGCGGATCGTCAGATGCTCAAATCCAGCAGGTTGTAATCCTTCAGGCTCGCCTTCGCGCATATAGGTTTGCATGGCGGCTTCGTCGGGGTTGTAGTCGATTTCGTTTGCTGCTGTCGCGCTCATGGCCAGTCTCCTGGCGAGGATGCTAGCGCAGGCCGGATCCTTTTCCTAGCGGGTGCGTTGGGTGCGCGCCGATGGCCAGCACGCGCGCAGTATCGACAGAAACGCGCCGGCAGCCGGCGCAATCGCCCGGTCGCGGCGGCTGATGATTCCCAACCGTTGCACCGCGCCCGAAGCCCGGAGCGGACGCGACGCGACATCCGCCGGGTACGGACCGGCGAAGAAGGTCTCGGGCACGATCGTGACGCCGAGCCCCTCCGACACGAGCCGGAACGCCGTGGTGAACTGACCTACCGTGAAATGTGGGTTCAGCGTGACTCCCGCCGCAGTACCCGCGGCGTCGAGTGTCCGGCGGGCCGCGGCTTCAGTCGGCATGGAGATCAATCGTTCGTCGTTCAGATCTTTCAATGTGAGAGTCTTGCGGCGGAGAAGGTCGTGGCCTTGGGGCAAGGCCACGCGGAATTTGCTCTCGCCGAGCCGTTCCGCCTCAAGCGGACCGCCGATATCAGCCGTGTCGCCAAGACCGAAATCCGCCGAACCGCTGCGTACTTCTTCCAGGACATTGGCCTGCACGCTTTCCCGCAGATCGACAGCAATACTGGGATGACGGTCCGCGAAACGGGCGATAGCCGTCGGCAGGATGCCATGCGCGATTGTCATCAAAGTGGCGATGACGACCTGGCCCCGCTCGACATCCGCCAGCTCGCGAATATTTCGTATTCCGAGGCCCAAATCGTTCAAGAGTCGCTCGGCAAGCGGCATGAATTCGCGCCCGGCAGCGGTAAGTGAGACGCGCCGCGTGGTGCGGTTGAACAAGGCCGCGCCCAGTATGTCTTCGGCCCGTCGGACGGTGCGGGTCAGGGTCGGCTGGGTGACGCCGAGATCGGCTGCCGCTGCGGCGAAATTACGGTAACGCGCGACGGCCAACAGCGCCCGCAGGTGCCGTGTGCTGAGGTCGAGGCCGTCCGTTGTTTGGGAGACCGTAGCCATTGCAGGAAATTCATCCGATTAATAGATAAAACGTATTAATAAATTGTATCGGATTATTATAGCATCAATCAAGATTGCCCTGAATAATCCGGCCGGATTGTTTGCTCCGGATTGCCGGAGACTCCGACCATGCTGGAATTTCCACTGTCCGGTATTCGGCACTATCATCTAGATCGTAGGCTACCGAAGGTCGGGGTAATGACGCTTATTTCGAAACGCTACGAAGTTGAAGATGTCCTCGCCGCGCAGGAATTTTATCACAGCCGGCAATGGACCGACGGGCTGCCCGTGGTGCCGCCGACGCCGGAAGCCGTTCAGGCCTGCCTGGACTGGGCGATGATGCCGGCGGATCATTTGATCGGAATCGAGCCGGTACGGGAGCGCGCGATTACGGCGGAAAAATTGGCGGTGAATGCGATCATGGCCGGTTGCCTGCCGATGCATTTTCCGGTCGTAGTTGCGGCTTTTACGGCAATGCTGGAAGAGCCGTTTCTGGTGCATGGCGCGACCGCCAGCACCGGCGGTTGCGCCGTCCTGGTCGTCATCAACGGACCCATCCGGCAGGAACTTGGTCTCGACGGGACGTTCAATGTGTTGGGCTCCAGCGACCGCGGCACGACGGTCATCGGCAGGGCGATCCGCCTGATCCTGGGCAATCTGCTCGACGTTCGGCCGGGCCAGATCGACCGGTCGACCCTGGGCCATCCCGGCAAGCTCAGCTATTGCATCTCCGAGGACGAGGAGACGGCGCCGTGGCCGTCGCTAGCCGAAGATCGCGGTATACCGAAGGAAGCGTCAGCGGTTACGGTGATGGCGGCCGGCGCGCCGCGCCAACTGATGAACGAGTGGACGACGAAGCCCGAGGAAATCCTCGAAACTTTCTGTGCCGAGATCAAGGCGAACATGCGCCACTACTCGATCTATCCCGGTAACTACGCGATCGTCATCCCGCCGCAACTGCGCGCGCATTTCGACGAAGCCGGTTGGTCGCGCCGGGATATCCAGCAATACGTTTTCGAGAATGCGCGCATCCACCGCCGCGAGTGGGCGGAGGTCGGCAAGGGGGCCGTCGTCGGCAAGCGCGGCGATCAGGAATATCCGGCGCTTCCCGACCCTGAACATCTTTTGATTATCGCCGCTGGCGGGCCGGCTGGTGGATTCGGTGCCGTAATACCGCCCTGGCTGGGGCATAAGAGTAAGGCCGTTACGGTCGCGATCGGGGCCTGTCTCGATTGCGAACCGCCTGCAAACTGATTCGAATGCGGAGGAGACAAAATAGCCATGGAAATTCTCGATCCTACCCATGAGGCCGATGCCAGCGGGTTTGCCCTCGCATCCCGTCTCTCGGCGCTGCAGGGCGCTACGGTCGGCATCATCTCGAACGGTAAGAAGAACACTGTGCCCTTCTTCGATTCCTTCGAAAACGAGCTGAAGGAAAAGTTCGGTGTCGCCGAAGTAGTTCGGCGCACGAAGTCGAATTACAGCGCCCCTGCCGATGCCCATCTGGTGGACGAGGCCAAAGGCTGGGATGCCGTCATTGCCGGTATAGGCGATTGAGGCAGCTGCTCGTCGTGCAGTTTGCATGACGCGGTGGTCGGCGAAAAGATCGGCAAGCCCTCGATCGGTATCATGACAACCAAGTTCGTCAGCGCCGCCAAACTGATGGCACGGGTTTTGGGCGCGGATGGCTATCCTTTCGTCGTTATCGATCATCCTGTCAGCAGTGCGTCCGGTGAAACGCTGGACGCGTGGGCGCGTGCCGCGGCGGGCGAGAGCGTGGATCTGCTCATCGGCGCGAACAGGCAGTCCCATGATGTCCAACGCTGAGGCTGGGCAGGGCGGCCCGCTCGTCGGGTACAAGGTCGTCGAGATCGCTGGGATCGGACCGTCGCCGCTTTGCTGCTCGCTACTGGCCGACATGGGCGCGGACGTCGTCCGCATCGACCGCAAGGGGCCGACCGGGCTCGGCTTCGAGTATGCCGGCGCCAAGGCGGATATCCGCCGCCGCGGTCGCCCGTCGATCGCGGTCGACCTGAAACATCCGAAAGGCGTCGAAACGGTTCTGCGGCTCGTCGAGAGCGCCGACGCGCTCGTCGATCCGATGCGCCCCGGGGTAATGGAGCGATTGGGGCTCGGCCCGGACGAATGCATGGCCCGTAACCCGAAACTGATTTACGGCCGCATGACCGGTTGGGGTCAGGAAGGTCCCCTGTCCCATGTCGCGGGCCACGATATCAACTACATCTCACTGTCGGGCGTGCTGCATGCGATCGGTACGCGCGAACGGCCGGTGCCACCGCTTAACGTGATCGGTGATATGGGCGGCGGCGCGATGTTCCTCGTCATGGGGCTTCTCGCCGGCATGCTGGAAGCGCGCAAATCGGGCAGGGGGCAAGTCGTCGATGTCGCCATGACCGAAGGCTCGGCGTACCTGGCGATGGCCTGCTTTGGCTTGGCCTCGTCCGGGCATTGGATCGACTCGCGGGAAAGCAATCCGCTCGATGGCGGCGCGCCCTTCTGGCGGTGTTACGAGACTAAGGACGGAAAACACATCTCGATCGGGGCGGTCGAAGCGAAGTTCTACGCACTCCTGTTGGAAACGTTGGGGCTTGGTTCCGCCGAGTTGCCCGACCAGCTTGAACCGGAAGGCTGGCCGAAGATCATCGAAATCTTCGACGCTAAATTCAAAGAGAAGACCCGCGACGAGTGGTGCGAAATCATGGAAGGTACGGACATCTGTTTTGCGCCGGTCCTTAGTTTCAGTGAGGCGCCGCACCATCCGCACAACAAGGAGCGCGGCAGTTTCGTCGAAATCGAAGGCATCGTTCAGCCCGGTCCGGCCCCACGATTCAGCCGGACACCGTCGAGCGTCAAAGGCGGCCCGCCGGATTTCGGGGCGCAAACCGAGTCGGCGCTCGCGGCCTGGGGATTCTCGGACAGCGAGATCGACGCCTTGAAAATCGAACAGGCGATCGGGCGCGAGGAATAAAACCGCACGCGGTGCGCGGGGCGTTGTCGTTGAAATTGAAGCGGCCCGCCCGTCGAGTGCCAAGGGTTACGGCGCCGTTGTAACGATCGAATCAAACGCGGACGATCCGGTGGCCGCCATCATGAATCTAACGGACAGATACAAAGACATGGTCGTTCCATAATATATGACCCATTTGGGGATGGTATCGGGTCGAAAACACGGTTAATTAGCCCGTATGGTTGCGATAGCCTGCGGTTTGTAGTGGAAACACCATGTTATCTACGGCGTTGACGATTGTGCGGCCGGTTAAGATGGCTATGCGACCGAACAGGTGTAAATAATCGGGGCGGCGACATGGTGCATTCATTCTCGTTTTTGACCGACCGCAAAGGTCGGCTGTCGGCCGCTTCGGGAGATACGGATATTGCCGGCGTGGACGGCGCGCATGTAGATGCCAGACCCTTGTTTGCGCTGTTTGCCGATCATGACAAGGACGTTGTAGCGAACGCCTTGCGGGAAGCTACGCCGCAGGAGGAGATCGATCTCCCCGGACTCCGGGTTCTGAGTGGCGGCTCGGAAGAGGCCGTCTTCGATATTACGATCCAACCGGCGGGACCGGATAAGTTCTGGGTCCTTTTTGCACCCGCAACCGGCCAGGTATCGATCTCGGGACCGATCGCCAAGGAGAATTTCTTGAGTGCGGTTGCCGAGCGGTTGGGACTACCGGGTGCGCCCGCTATGCAGATGGTGATGTTCGACTTCGAGGCGTTGCGCGACGCCGAATTGCAGTTAAAAATCGGCGACGATGGCATTCAGGAAGTTCGCGCGAGCATCGAAAGTGTCTTGACCGAGGCCGCTGTCGACGGCCAGGTCGGCCGGTTGGACGCCACGAGCTACGGCGTGCTCGGCCCGGTTGATCAGGATAAGGCGGAAGTGGTCGCGACCGTCGTCGACGCGGCGGAAAAGCTTGGCGTATCCAAAACGGAACTTGGCGCGACGGCGGAGCGTGTCGAACTCGACGCGGAAGAAGGCGTCGATGCGGAAGGTCTCCGCGATCTGCTGTCGCATGCGGCTCACAAATTTTATCAGACGGTTCGCAATGGGACGCCTTTTGGGGCGGAGAAACTGAGCGAGGTTTCCGAGGAAATCCAGAAAGCGATCCTGTTGATCGAAAATGCACTCGAGCGCGGAGACATTACGGTAACGTCGCGGGACGTCCACCGCATCACGGATGGCGATGTTTCGATGTGCCTCGCGCATGGCGCGTTGGTCTTCGGAGACGAGGCTGTGACCGCGGACCGGTTGCTGGTCATGGACAATCATCCGACATTGTGTGGGAAGCATGATCGCGCGATTGCCGCAACGGCCGCTGAAACGACTCCCACCGCGGACCGATCTACCACGATAATCGTCGATATCGCGCTCCCGACATTGGAAACGGGCGAAGCCAGCCGAATTGCCGCCGACATGGCGGCGGCCGGTTACAAGGTCGGTTTCCGGCCGCATGGGGTCGACATATCGGCCAGCCGGTCAAAGGGCACACGGCAGGTCTATCAGCTCTTGAATGATGGCGTTCCGGTTTGGTTGATGAATTTCTCGACGGCGATTTCCAAAACTCGCCGCCTTCGGGGCGCTTATGTCGAAGTATCGGCCATCCTCTTGCGCGATCTCAGCAACCAACCGGATCGAAACAAGTTGCTGGCCCGGTTCCTGAAGGTCTGGCAGGAGGTCGAGGTCCGTCTCGTCGCCGTCAACGTCGACTCCAAGAACCTCGCCTCGTTCATGAACAAGCTTGGCATCGCATATGGTGTCGGAATCGCCGCCGACCCGGCAGCGGACGCGCCGCAATCGACTCGTGATGTCGCCTCCTAGAGCCCGTTTGGGAATATGTTGCTGTTTTCATTGGCGATAGTCGAGTCGGATGGCAGGAGCGGTTCGCCGGGCGATGCCGGGCATCGGCTAAGGGCCGCGACGCACCAGCCGGCCGGCAAGCGCCAACCCTCCGGGTGGCCTTTGTTTCATCGCTGGAGGGCGTCGGCGTCCGCTTGCGATGCCTCCAGCATCGCGGCGCGAACCCCTCCTACCCAGCAAAGAAACAAAGGCCATGAAAACAACAACATATTCCCAAACGGACTCTAAGACCTCTGCAATCAGGCTAATCGGGCAACAGTCGACCCGATCGCGTCGCTGAGTGCCCGTGGGTCGACCTTGAAAACCGTATCGGGCGCGCCAGCCGCCGCCCAGACGAAAGGGAAGTCGAGCAGCGTTTCGTCTATCCAGCACGGCGGTGCAATCTTATGGCCAAGCGGGGCGACACCGCCGATAGCGAACCCGGTCTCTTTCCGAACGCGTCTTGGATCGGCGCGCTCCAGCGTTTCTCCGGTCGCCGCCCTGGCAAGATCCATATCCGCCTGATGTATTCCGGAAACGAGCAGCAGTTTCAAGGCGCCGCTTTGCGAACCTTCGAACACCATCGATTTGACGATCTGCGCCGCATCGCAGCCGCAGGCCGCGGCGGCGTCTTCAGCCGTGCGTGTCGAGGCCGGCATTTTCAAGGTTTCGACGTCGAGTCCCGCGGCTTGCAGCGCGCGTTCCACGCGTCTGACACTTTTTGACATCAGCGGTTCATCCCAGCCGTTCCGCCTTCACTTTAATGCCCGCCGCCTCCCGGTCCCACGTATCCTCGGTAATCCCATCGGCGCGCAGAGGGCCTTTCTGGATCTTCGTCGTTGGAGTCTTGGGCAACTCGTCCATGATGCGGATGTAGCGCGGCACCATGAAATGCGCCATACGCGCGCGGAGAAATTCGAGCAGTTCCACCGGATCAACCGTTTCTCCGGCTTTGGGCGCCAATACGACCATCACTTCGTCTTCGCCATATTCGCTGGGCACCGCAATGGCGGCGCATTCCTGGACGGTGGGATGCTCGTTGACCTGGGACTCGACTTCGATCGAGGAGATGTTCTCGCCGCGCCGCCGGATCGAGTCCTTGATGCGGTCGACATAGAAGAATTCGCCTTCCTCGTTCATGCGGAACGCGTCGCCGGTGTGGAACCAGCCGTTGCGCCAGGCCTCGGCGGTTGCCTCCGCATTCTTGTAGTAACCGTGGTTCATCGTCCAGGGCTGGTCGGTGCGCACGATCAACTCGCCGGTCGTGCCCGGCGGAACCTCGATGTCGTTCTCGTCGACGACGCGCAGGGCGACGCCGTCGCGCGCCTTGCCGCAATAGCCCGGTTCGGTTGGGTTGGGCGGCGAGAAGATCGGACAGGAAATCTCGGTCATGTTGAAGATGGTGTGTACGGTAACGCCGAAACGATCGGCCAGCTGTGTCGTTTCCTCGTTGAAGGGGACGACCATCATTGTCTTCATCGGGTGGTCTCGGTCGCCGTCGCTCGGCGGTGCCTTGTACAGGAACGACGCCATCACGCCGAGCAGGAAGACGACCGTGCTTTGCGTGCGATGTACCGTCTCCCAAAAGGTATCGGTGCTGAATCCGGTTGTCATGGCGATCGACGCGCCACGGCACAGCATCGAATAGAGGATGAAGCAGCCGCCGATATGGAACATCGGCATGTTGATCATGTAGCGGTCGTCGTCGCTGACGCAGGTCCAGACGTCCCGACTCATGCCGGCGTAGTTGTGCAGGTAGGAGGATAGGACGCCTTTCGACGGTCCCGTCGTGCCCGAGGTATAGATAATCGCCTGGGTGTCCCACGGTTCGATCGGGCGGCTGAGATCGTGCAACGGGCCGGCCTTGTCGAGCAAAGCCGCGTAGGTGAGGGCGCCGAGATCCTTCACCGGAATCTCATCCGGCCCGGTCGTCACGATGGTTTTCAGCGTTGCCGTGTCGATCTCATCCAAGCGCGGGGCCAAATCGGGATGAACCAAAGCCAATTTAGCGCCGGCGTTGTCAATGACATGCGCCAGCAGATCGCCGCGATAGGCGACATTGACGGGCACGCAGACGGCGCCGATGTAACCGAGCGCGAAATAGGCCTCAAGGCATTCCTCGCCGTTCGGCAGCCAGATGACGACATGGTCGCCCTCGGCTACGCCCTCCGCCTGAAGCGCGGCGCCGAGACGGCGCGCGCGGTCCCGTGTTTCCGCATAGGTCCAGCTCTCGCCGTCCTCGAAAATTGCGAAGACCTGATCCGGCTTCTCGGCCGTCCAGCGGTCCAGCACGTAACGCAGGACGCATTCGTCACGCGTTGGAATTGAGTCGTTCATGTTTTGCCTGCCATCCGATCAACGTACCGCGAAGGTTAGCGACGCCCACAGGCTTTCCCAATGCGCCTTCGAATCCCGTGCCGGTTCGAACATGTGGATGGCGCTTAGGAGATAGGCGCCGCGGGCGGGCAAGGCGATCTGCGCGCGACCGTCCGCGCCGGTAACCGATGGGACCGGATGTTTTGGATCGGCTTGGCCGAACGTCGTAATGGTTATCCCGGCAATTGGCTTGCCTCGGTATAGAAGCCGAACGGGCAGGGCGGCGCCGGCCGCTAGCTCATAGGGGTTGCGTTCGGCGATTAGCTCGAACGGCAGGCCGAGGACGCGGTCCGCACCGGAGGCGTTGCCCACGCCGAGCAGCAATTTTGCGTTGCGCGCGTAGCTCTCGACGATATCGGTTTCGGGTTTGCCCAGTGCGCGATGTCGCTGGACGATATGGTCGAGCCCGGCCTTGCGCACGAATTTCTCGAATTCGGCCAAATCTTCGAAGCTCTGCGGTTCCGGCGCGCCGAAATAGCCGAATACTTTGAGGCCTGGTGTGTCGAACTTGATTTGAACCGCGGGCAGGTCACCGTCGAAGCCCGTGACTTTGCGTTCCTGGCCTCCGTCGATCACGACGTAGCGGGGATGCCATTCCGTGACGAAGGGCAGGCCGTCACCCTTGAATTTCTGACCGTAATTATGGCTGACCGTGATTTTGGTGTCCGGGGCCGGCGTATAGCTGCTCGGCTCCAGCCAGAATTCATGCGCTTGCGCCTCCGGCAGCAGAAGGCAAGCGAGCAGCAGCGTTATCGGCAACGTGACTTTACGGAGATGTCGCATACCGATACATACGTCCCTGGTGGCCCGTGTCTGGCGGCACGTTATTCCGGTTGGGGCAAGCGGTAAACAAATTCATGGTCCGACGATTGGTCGCGTTGCTGGCGCTTGTTGCCGCGCTTGTTTGGCTGCCCGGCAACGGTGTGGCGCATAAGATTTTTCCGGCGACCGCAACGGTCACGTTCGACACCGGCGGCGGCTACCGGATCGAGGTTAAAACCAACGTCGAAGCGCTGATCGCCGGTATCGGCGGGACGCATGAGGACACCGACCAGTCGCCTCGGGCTGATCGTTATAAGAAATTGCGCGGGCTCGGCCCCGACGCCTTGCGCAAGAGTTTCGATATTTTTACGGCGCGTTGGCTAGAAGGCGTCGAGGTCCGGTTTGACGCAACGCGAGCGCAGCCGCGCGTCGCGGGGTTGGACATACCGGCCGTGGGTGACGCGGCACGGGCACGAATTTCGGTGATACGGCTCACAGGCGACGTGCCGAGCAACGCCGAAACCTTCGGCTGGGTCTACGCCAAGGCGTTCGGATCGAGCATTCTGCGGGTGATCCACGGTTCCACCGGCGAGATGACCACGGCCTGGCTGAAAGACGGCAAACCAAGCGGCCCGATTCCGCTGGCGGACAAGATCCCAAAAACGGGTTTCGAGACCTTCCTCGACTATGCCGTCCTGGGTTTCACGCATATCCTGCCGTTCGGCCTCGACCACATCCTGTTCGTTCTGGGCCTCTACCTGCTCAGCACACGGATGCGGCCGTTGTTGGTTCAGGTGACCGCGTTTACCGTCGCCCACACGGTTACGCTCGCGCTCGGCCTCTACGGCGTCGTGACGATTACGCCCGCCATCGTCGAGCCGCTGATCGCGATATCGATCGTCTATGTCGCGGTCGAGAACATTCTGACGCCGAAACTGACCCTATGGCGCCCGTTTGTCGTGTTCGGGTTCGGCCTGCTGCACGGTCTCGGGTTCGCCGGCGTCTTGCAGGAAATCGGCCTGCCGCGCGACGACTTCCTGACCGGCCTCATCGCCTTCAATGTCGGCGTCGAATTCGGCCAGCTCGCCACGATCTCGATTGCGTGGATTGCGACCGGATTGTGGTTCCGAAACCGGCCCTGGTACCGCACCCGGGTCGTCTATCCGGGGTCCGCCGCGATCGCCGTGATCGGCACCTATTGGACGGTAGAGCGGGTTTTCTTTACCTGATCAACCGCCGTCATTCCGCGTGCTGGACGCCGTCCAGATGCGCGAGCCAGTGATCCGGCAGGCCGTGATCGCGAGCGCCGTCGCGCAGCAGCGTGATGTAGCGCAGGGAGGGGTTCCCGTCGATGGCGGCGCCGTCGGCAACATAGGCGACCGCGACCAAATCGTTGTCCTTGCCGTCCGTTACGGGGAGTTCGAGCGGTTGGTAGCGCGGGCCGGGCACGCCTTCCGTGGCATTCAGGAGAACCAGTTCGCGACGAGTGATGCGGTAAAGGACGCCCCAAACCTCGCCCTCCGGGTCTGCGCTGATATTGGCCGGCGCTGCCCGGCCTTTCGGCCGTCCGCTGAGATTGAAGCGCAAGCGGTATCCGGGGATGCACCCGACGCGCCATTCCATCGGCCGCATGCGCCGCCGTTCGAGGAAGGCGCTGTCGTGCATGTTGGCCCCATAAGCAAAATACCAAACGGCGTCGTCCGGCCGCCCATCGAGGCGGAGGCCCCAACTGCGGTACCACATCTGCGCGAGCGGCCAGGCGCGGGCGACAGCGACGACCCAGAGCCGCCGTACCGGGCGCGGCGCGCGGTATCGTAATCGGCGAGACCGTCGGTTTTGCTGTAACTCGGTCATGCCAATTGGATAGCCGATCGGCACTCGCAACGAAACCCGAGGCGTTTCCATTTCCGCTGCCATTCTCTATTTTTCCGGATGCTGTCAGACCGTATCAGGAGTTTTCGATGAAAAGCCGTATGTGCGAGATGTTCGGCATCGACGTGCCGATCTTTGCCTTCTCCCATTGCCGCGACGTCGTTGTCGAGGTTTCCAAGGCCGGTGGGATGGGAGTATTGGGCATGGCCCGCATGAGCCCCGACCAGGTTGAGGCGGATCTCAACTGGATCGACGACCATATCGACGGCAAGCCCTACGGCATCGACGTGTTGATGCCGCAGAAAATCGACGATGTCAGCGACATGAAATACGATCCGGACGAGCTGCTGCCGAAGGAGCACGTCCAGTTCGTCCGCGACATGCTGGACAAGGCGGGTATTCCGGAGTTGCCGGAGGACGAGGCGGTCGAACTGAAGCGCGAGATCGTCAAGGGCATGAATTTCACGCCGCGCGAAAGCCTGGAGATGGTCGAGGCCTGCATGAAGCATCCGATCAAGCTGATCGTGAACGCGCTGGGCTCGCCGCCGAAGAGCCTGGTCGAGGAGGCGCATGCCAAGGGCGTCAAGGTAGGCGCGCTGGCGGGCAAGCCGCGCCATGCGATCAAGCATCGCGATGTCGGCTGCGACTTCGTCGTCGCCGTGGGAACCGAGGCGGGCGGCCATACGGGCGAAGTATCGTCCATGGTGCTGTGGCCCAGCATCGTCGATGCGGTGGCGCCGATGCCGGTCTTGGGCGCGGGCGGCGTCGGACGCGGCCGGCAGATGGCGGCGGCTCTGGTGCTTGGCTGCGAGGGAATATGGGCCGGCTCCCTGTGGCTCAAGACCGTGCAGAGCGAGGTGACGCCCGAGATCAAGTCGAAGATGTTCGAGGCGGAGGCCAGCGATTCCATCATGACCACGACAGTCACCGGCAAACCGTGCCGCACCCTCAACAATGCCTTCTCGCGCGCCTACGACGCACCCGGTGCGCCGAAGACCCTGCCTGCGCCGGCGCAGAACTATCTGTGGTGGCAGGAAGGCCGAACCAGGGTCGAGCGCGTACGCGCCAAGGATTTCCTGACCTATCCCGTCGGCCAGGTCGTCGGCGACATGGCCGAGGAGATCTCGGTCAAGGAGGTGGTCTACGAATTACTCAATGAAATGCTCGACGCCAAGGAACGGTTCGACGACATTCTAAGCGAATAAAACGCTATTTCTTCGCCACGCGTCCCTTCTCCGAGCGTGGCCCCATCGGTTCGGGCTGGAAAGGGCCGTCGCGCATCTGCAGATAGGCGCGCACGCCCTCGGTGCGCTGCTTCTCGAACAGTTCCTCGCGATACTCCGTATGCGAGGCATGGGCGAGGGCGCCTAAGGTGCCTTCGAGCAGCAGCCCCGCCTGGACGCCGGAGGCCTGCAAACCCTGCATCGCGATCGCCTTGTTGAGGCGTACCGCCGGTTCCGGGACGAGCGCGATCCGGGCGGCCAGCGCGCGGGCGCGGTCCAGCAGTTCGTCGTGCGGCACGACCTCGTTCACCATGCCGATACGGTAGGCTTCCTCGGCGTCGAAATGATCGCCGGTGAGCGCCCAGCGGTTGGCGTTCTTCCAGCCGCACAGGGCGGTGAACAGGAAGGTCGTGTTGGAGACATGGCGAACCTCGGGCTGCGAGAACACCGCCTTCTCCGACGCGATGGTGATGTCCGCGGCGAGTTGGTACCAGAACCCGCCGCCCATCGCCCAGCCGTTCACCGCGGCGATGATCGGCTTGCCGAGCTTCCACATATGGCCCCATTTGTCGGCATTCTTGGCATCGTTGCGCTGCCAGAGCTCCAGATACTCGGCGATGGTGCGGCCTGTGGGATCGGTCTTCTTTTGCCCCGTTTCGCCGCCGCCCTGGTCGTAACCCGCGCTGAACGCCGCGCCCGTACCGGTCATGATGATGACGCGAACGTCCTTGTCGGCGTCGGCGTCGTCGAAGGCTTGATGGAGACTGGCCTCCATCGGTGGCGTCAGGGCATTCATCGCCTCCGGACGGTTTAGGGTAACGGTTGCGATTCCGTTTTCGACTTCGTAGAGCAGACCTTCATAGCTCATCGCGTGACCCTTCAAACTTTCAAATTGTTAAAGAAGGCGCCGCGCGCCTTGCCGCCGGCGAGTATGAAGGACATGTCTGCGCCACCGAGGAAGAAGCGCATGCCGCGCGCAACGAAATCCGGCAGGATCGCCTCGTCATAGACACCGCCGAGGCCGGCGAATTTCCCGGCGCCGTGCGCCGCGGCGATCACCTTGTCGATGGCAGCCAGGAAATCCGGATTCGTCGACTCGCCCGGAATGCCCATCGTCGTGGACAGATCGGACCCACCGACCAATAGCACGTCGACCCCGTCGACCGCTGCGATCTCGCCCGCGTTTTCGACCGCTTCCGGCGTCTCGATCATCATGACGACCAGCGTTTCCGCGTTGCCGCCTTCCGTCGCCTCCTTCGGCGGTACGGCCTCGTATTCGAGCTGCGGGCCGCCATAGGTCATCGACCGCACGCCCAGCGGCGGGAAGCGGCAGGCCGAATTGAAGGCGCGCGCTTCCTCGGCGTTCTGGACATGCGGAAAGACGATGCCCTGCGCCCCGGCGTCGAGGATACGGGCGGCGCGGTTGGTATCGCCTTCCGGCACCCGGACGATCGGCGAGATGCCGACGGGTAGGGAAGCGGCGCAGATCTGGCCCGCCGTGTCCAGATCCATCGTCGAATGTTCCAGATCGATGAACAGCCAGTGGAAACCGCAGGCTTTGGCGATCTGCGGCGCCTCGACCGTGCGCAAACGGCTGAGATTGAAGCTGGCGCAGATTTGTCCCGCCTCCAGGCGGCGTTTGACAGCATTTTCGACGACGGCCATGGCTGATTTCCCCCCGTAAGGCGTTTCGATTTCTGATAGCTATTGTGCGCGCCCGTGACACAGGTTTCAAACCAAGATCGGGAAATCGTCGGGCCGGGGTTGCGGGAAGCGTTGTCGCAAGGAATTATTCACGCGCCTGTCATTCCTGTCATCGAAGGAGCTCGTTTATGGCTGACAAGAAAATCGAATTCGGCACGACCCTGCGGTCGGCGTACGATGTCGCCCGACTGGCCAAGCAGATCGAGGATCTCGGCTACGATTTTCTCGGTTGCGGCGAGCATGTCAGTTTCCATGGCGAGACGGCGAACGGGATCGTCTCCCTGTCGGTGGCGGCGGGGGCGACGGAGCGCATCAAGCTGATGAGCGCGATCACACTGGTGCCGCTCTACCCGGCGGCGCTGCTGGCGAAGATGGGCGCGGCGCTGGACGTCGCTTCGGGCGGCCGCTTCACGCTCGGCGTCGGCGTCGGCGGAGAGTTCCCGAACGAGTTCGAAGCCTGCGGCGTGCCGGTCAAGCAGCGCGGTTCGAGGACGGACGATGCGCTGGAGGTGATTACCCGAACCTGGACGCAGACCGACGTCACCTATGAGGGCCGCTACACGACCCTGAAGAATTTCAGTCTGAAGCCACTGCCGATCCAGAAACCGCGCCCGCCGATCTGGGTATCGGGACGCACCGACGCCGCAATGAAGAGGGCGGCGAAATACGCCGATGGCTGGCTACCCTATATGTACACCCCGGAGCATCTGGCCAAGAGCATCGAGACGATCAAGGCGTTCGGCGAGGAGCTGGGTACCGACCTGTCGGACTTCACCTTCGCGCTCTACATCTTCTCGGCGGTTCATGAAGACAACGACACGGCGGTGAAATACGCGACCGACCGGCTCAGCAAGCAATACGCCCAGGATTTCAGCGAGCTGGTGCACAAATACGCGCTGGCCGGGGATCCGGACAAATGCAAGGCGCGGCTGCAGGAATATATCGATGCCGGCGCCAGCGCGGTCTTCGTCTCCTCGGCCTGCCCGGACGACTATATCGACGCCAATATGGAGATGCTCGCCAAGACGGTCATCCCCGCCTTTCGCTAAACGGAGCACGCAACCATGAAACTCGGCATGACCCCGGGCAGCGGCGGTCGCACCGTCGCCCTCGATATGGAGATGATCCTGGAGGCCGAGCGGCTCGGCTACGATATCGTTCGCACGTCCGAATCCTATGGCGGCGACGCGGTCAGTACGGCGGCCTGGATCCTCTCGAACACGAGCAAGATTGATGTCGGCACCGGCATCATGCAGTTCGCCGCGCGCACGCCGGCGATGACGGCGATGAGCGCGATCAGCCTGGACCATCTGTCCGGCGGCCGTTTCCGGCTCGGCCTCGGACTATCCGGTCCACAGGTCATCGAGGGCTGGCACGGGCAGCGGTTCGGCAAGCCGCTCGGCGTGACCCGGGAATATGTCGCCATCGTGCGTGAGATATTCGACCGCGAGGGAACGCTGGAGCATCACGGGACCTACTACGACATCCCTTACGCCGGCGATGACGCGACCGGGCTGGGCAAGCCGTTGAAGTCGATCTGCCACGCGCGTAAGGACATGCCGATCTACCTCGCCGCCATGGGGCCGAAGATGCTGGCGCTCAGCGCGGAGGTTACCGACGGCGTCGTGCCTGGTATGTTCTCGCCCGAGAAGTGGCCGGCGATGGAGAAGCCGTTGCTTGAAGGATTCGCGAAGGCCGGCGGCGGCAAGGATTTCGATAGTTTCGACCTGGCGCCGGCGGTGCCGATCTCGTTCGGCGACGGCGCTCAGGAATGCCGCGACAAGCTGAAGCCATACTATGCGCACTATATCGGTGGGATGGGCGCGCGCGAGGTCAACTTCCACAACGCCAACGTCCGCCGCCTCGGCTTCGACGGTATGGCCGACCGCATCCAGGATCTGTTTCTCGACGGCAAGCGCGACGAGGCGGTGGCGGCGGTCGATGACGATTTCGTCGACGAGGTCGCGCTGTGCGGCCCGCGCGACCGGATCAAGGAACGTCTGACCCGTTACACGGCGCTGCCGCTCGGCACCTTCCAGGTCCGCTTTCCGACGACGGAGAGCATTCGGCTGATGGCGGAACTACTTGGCTAATTCGGACGTTCGAAGATCAGGCAGCTCGTCGTCGCGTGCGCGAGCAGCTTGCCGGCCGCATCGGTGATCTTGCCCTCGGCGTAGCCGGCGCGCCGGCCGCTGCGCAGGACGGTGCCGACTGCCGTGATGACTCCGTTGTCCGGCAGAACCGGGCGCATGAAACTGATCTTGAATTCCAGCGTCGTGGAGCCGAGCCCCTGTTCCAGCGTGGTCGCTACCGCCAGGCCCATGCAGGCGTCGAGCAGGGTGGCGGAAAAACCGCCATGCACCGAGCCCTGCGGGTTGAGATGATCGCCGGTCGGCGCGGCGGTGACCACGACGCGGCCGACCGAAGCCTCCGTAACATCGTAGTCGAGCGTTTTGGCGATGGTGTTCAGCGGCAGCGACCCGTCGACCAGGCCCTCGACGAAGGCGAGCCCGCTCATCTCGCGCTGTTCCGCGTTCGGGACCGTACCGTAACGTTTGGCGGGCGTCTCGGCCATCAGCCGTTCTTCTTCGCGAGCGGCGCGAACTTCGGCGCGCGGCCGTCCTGGAAGGCCTGCACGCCCTCGCTGTAGTCGGCATTGCGCATATGCTCGCCGATCCGGTCCTTGGACTCTTCCACCGATTTTCCGACATCGTGCTGTATCAACTCGGCGTAGAGCTGCCGCTTGGTCGTCAGCATGGCGGCGGGCGAGGCCTGGCTGGCCATATGGTTGGCCGTTTCCGCAACCCGTTCTGAAAACTCCTCGAAGGGGTAGACCGCGTTGAGGAATCCCATCGCCGCCGCTTCCTCGGCCAGGAAGATGCGTCCTGTAAGCATGATGTCGGCGGCATGGGTGACGCCGACCAGTCGCGGCAGAGCCCAGGACAGCCCGTATTCCGACGGCAGGCCGAGGCGAGGCCCGGCGGTCGTGAACTTGGTGCCGGCGGCCCCGTAACGCAGGTCGCAGAACGCAGCAAGGGTGACCGCGATCCCCGCGCAGGCGCCGTTTATCGCGCCGATGACCGGTTTGCGCAGGCCCCAGTGCCAGACCATGTCATGGTCGTATTCCGGCCGGACGCCGAACCCCGGCTTTTCCATCGCGTCGTCGCGCACGGATTCGGCATAGTCCTCGTCGCCCTCGGAGTAATGATCGAGCGCCTTCATGTCCGCACCGACGCAGAATTGCCGGCCGGTGCCGGTGACGACGATGACACGAACCTCGGGATCGTCATCGAGCCGGGCCATGCGCCAGCGATATTCCCGGTTCATCTGCTGGGTCCATGAGTTGCCACGCCCGGGCCGGTGCAGATATACCGTGCCCACCCCGTTCTCGATCGTGCATTGCGTGACCTTGCATTCCATCTCGATAGCTCCCCGCTCGGCGACGGGCAGACCGTAACGAAATCGGCCCTCCGGGCAAAGCAAAGGAAGCAAGAATATGTTCTACGAGCCGAAAGACGGCCACGGCCTGTCGAAGAACCCGTTCAACAGCCTCGTCGTGGCGAGGTCGATCAGCTGGATCGACATCGCCAAACTGCACCCGATCGGCCGCATGGGCTACCAGGACTACACGCAAGTGACCGGCGAAACCGTGTTCGCTACGGAACGGCCGCGGTTCCGGGAGTAGGGGCGATGATTGTAGCGCCCGCTTTTAACGGCAGACGAAGGGCCAGACGATCTTGGCGCCTTCCGGCAGGGTTCGCCCGCCGACGGTCATGTAGGCGAAGCGAACCGTTTTTTCATCGTCGGGCAGTTTTTCGGCCGCGTTGCTGCGAAGCGGGCCGCCGCGCATCAAGGCCAGCGGGTCGGCCCAGTATCCGTCCTTGGGGATCAGTTTGAAGCGGGTCCCGCTGTATTCGCCGGTTGCGTTGTACCAGGCGCTGAGGTGGAGATGATAATGCCCATCCGCTCCGTAGGCCGCGCCGCCGACCGTACCGGTATTCCAGGCGATCCCGATGACCTCGCCCTTGCGGACCCGGACATTAAGGGGCTGCGTCGAAAAATCCTTCAGGTGCTTGTATTCAGTAAAGGTCCAGACTCCCAGACCGGTATCTGCCGGCGCGTGGCGCAGAATGATGCCGATGCCGCCAATGTTGTCGCCTTCGCGCTTTTCGATGACCTCGCCGTCGGCCACGGCGATGACCTCGATCCCTTCCGCCGGAATGTCCATCCCGCCGTGCCGGCCCTGAAAGAACCGTTCGGAGCGAAAGCTGCCGTCGCCGCGTGTAAACTGGCCGAAGAACGAATTCGCCTGTTGGCAATCGAGACCGTCCGGGTATGCGGGCCGCAACCCGGTCTGCAACAAACCGCGCGCATCCATCGCCGCCCCGGTGGCCCGCCTCGCCTGAAACGCCCGCGCGACTTCCGGGTCGAACCCGCCGACGGATTTGGCGGCCCCCGATGCAGGTAGTATGTCGAACGCGCCGCGCGTCGGTTGGCCGATATCGTACGCTAGGGCATGCCCGGTCAGGACGAGCGCCCAAAGAAAGGCAAAGGCCTTTGCTGCGAACGGGATCGGATTCATGTCGAGCTGCGCTCTTGTCATCATAGATGACGGATATTTCAGACAAAAAAAGCTGAAGGAATGCCTAATTCGGTCGCGTGGTTTGTCGCGTTGGTATCCGAATCCTAACATAGCGACGTGGCTCGAGGGTCGGTTCGCCGTGCACGATCCAGCTTTTGAATCCATCTGGACCGCCTCTCAGGTCGGCCAGCGGCCAAGCGTCCGCCGCCGCGTAGGCCTGTAGCAGGAAGCGACTGGCACGGCCAGCGGCTGAATGCGGAACCGTGCAGTACCCGCGCAAGGTGGATTGTCAAAGTACCGGCGGACCCCAACAGCGGCACCGCATCGAAGATCACGAGATAGCCGTCGCGCTCAATTCTTCCTGGGTAAGCGTCCTCGACATCGCCTACTCCTTGCATCCGTCGGAGGCACATTAGCATATCGGGCGAGGGCATAGGCAAATCGGCCGACGCGTGCAATCGCGGCCTTTCCCCGGTACCGGGAAGGGTTTAGAACGAAATTCGCGCATTTTAGGGATACACGACCATGTCCGTTGACGACGATACCGGCCCCGCGTCGAACGCTTTC
>CAYLTU010000046.1:24440-26420 GCA_964386465.1 uncultured Rhodospirillaceae bacterium | reverse complement strand
GCTTAACACTATCTTCTCCCGTTATATCACACGGTTGTTGGGTCGGCACCCCACGATGGCGGCCCCAAGGACGGTGAGATATCCGGGCTAGTCCAACTCCCATGGTGGAATTGGCGTCAGCGTATCGACGAGGAAATCAATGAATGCGCGTACCTTTGACGAAAGGTGCCGACTGTGGGGATACACGGCATAGATGGTTCGACCTTCTGCAACCCTGTCTTCGAGAAACGACACGAGCCGCCCTTCGCGCAAATCGGGCGCCACCAAATAGGCTGGAAGCTGCGCAATTCCGATTCCGTCCAAAGCAGCCTCGTGTATCGCCACGCCACTGTTCGTTTCGAACCGTCCTTGTACATGGATCTTTCGCGTGCTGCCGCCGAACTTAAATTCCCAGTCGCGCATTGATGGAACATTCGCAATGACGAGACAATTGTGGTCGCGCAACCCTTCCGGACTCCGCGGAATACCGTGTTTCTCGATATAGGACGGGGCCGCGCAGACAACCCGCCGGTCAATAGCAAGCCGGCGCGCCACCAGAGAGGAATCGTTCAAATCCGCCACTCTGATCGCGACATCGAAGCCTTCCCGCACGAGATCGACGAAATTGTCGGAAAGCGAAAGCTGCAGCCGGACATCGGGGTGGGCATTCAGGAACTCCGGCATCATGGGCACGATCTGATGACGACCAAACGTGATGGAAGAAGTTACGCGTAAGGTCCCTCTCGGCGATCCACGGCGATCCGACACAAGTGCTTCCGCCTCTTCGATATCGGCGAGGATCGTGGTCGCGCGCTGGAAATAAGTCTCACCTTCATCCGTCATGCTGAGCTGACGGGTCGTCCGATTCAGTAACCGGACGTTCAGCCGGTCCTCAAGGCGTGAGATCTGTTTGCTGATCGCTGACGGGGTCAACTGCAGGGCCTTGGCGGCCGCTGAAAAGCCACCTTCACGGACCACGCTCACAAAAACAGCCATTTCATCGGGACGTTGCATCGTTTCTCAATTATTTCCTAAATGGAAAAAGATATTTGAAAAAATACCTGATTATCCTCTCAGTGGAAACAAACCATATGGATCATAACGCGGAACACACAACCGCATTGACGCAATCGAAGCACGAAAGGACTGGAAAATGATAAAAGCTCCAAACCTTGATTGGAATCGTATCGAAGCCGCCCGCCGGAACGCACACTTCCTGCGCAGTGAAGCGGCCTACGACATTGCCGTCGCCATCCGCAATGGCGTGCGACGGCTTCTCGCCGCCACTCACCTGCGGTTGGCCAACAACGCGGCGCCCGTTCGCAAAACGTTTGCTAGGCCGCTCCAAAATTCTGCGAAAGCAGCGTTTCAGCCTGCAAAAGGTCTTCAGGCCGGTTGGTATTAAAAAACGGATCGTAGGGCAACGCTGAAAATTCGACGACGGACAGGCCGTATCGGTCTGTCCAGTCGTCAACCTTGCGAATATCCTCCACCGTAATCGCTGCACGAAGCGCCTCGCGCAGCCGAACCGGCCACACACCGCAAACCGGATGGTGTCGCCCATCAGACTTCGCGCAGGCCATGTCCTGCCCCTCTTCCGACACCGCTTGCAACATTCGGCAGACCAAATCGTTCGGCAGGAAGGGCGCGTCCGTCGGGACAGTCAAAATCCAAGGAACCTCCGGATAATGTTCGCCAGCCCATTCCATACCCGTCAGCACTCCGGCGAGCGGTCCGGCATTGCCAGCGACCGTATCGGCGACGACCGGCAACCCGAATGCAGAGAAGCGCTCCGGGTCACCGTTCGCGTTCAAAGCCATAACGTCGACCTGCGGCGCAATCGTCTCCACGATCCTCGCCAATATGGTCTTTCCACCCAGGACACGAAGACACTTGTCGCCGCCACCCATGCGCCGGGAAAGGCCACCCGCGAGCAAAATACCGGCAACGCCGTCAACGTCCGTCAAACGGCGCCTCCTCCGACCAAACCTGCAATTGGTT
>CAYLTU010000046.1:0-24340 GCA_964386465.1 uncultured Rhodospirillaceae bacterium | reverse complement strand
TTCCCGGAACGCCGACTGGTCGAGCAGACCTCGGTCCTTGTTCAAATCCATCCAACTGCCAAACTGCGACAGGTATTGGGCATACTCGGAAACCACGCGTTGATCAGGCTCTTCGCCACAGATAATGGCTCGGTGCCATTTCTGCAGCCATTCCGCATTTTCGTCGATTGCCGCATCGATGCTTCGCAGCACTTCGCCGGGATCGAACGGGGTCGTATTGCTAGGAGGTTCGAGTTCGGCCATCGCGCTTGCTAGTCATCCGCTCCGGCTTTCCGCCCCATTTTTTGCGCCTCATCCGGCACATCCGCTGGGTCGGCATCGTAGACGATGCGATTCTCACCCGATAACGCTACAAAACGGCGCCCCCGCGCGCGGCCGACCAGGGTCAGACCAGCCTGCCGTGCAAGCTCAACCCCCCAAACGGTGAACCCCGAGCGGGAAATCAGGATCGGTATACCCATCTGCACGGTTTTGATCACCATCTCCGAGGTAAGACGACCCGTCGTGTAGAAGATCTTGTTGTTCGGTGCGATGCCTTTCAGGGTCATATAGCCGGCGATCTTGTCGATCGCGTTGTGCCGGCCGACATCCTCCATGTAGAGCAGCGGCTGCGGACCTTGCGCGAGAACGCAGCCGTGAATGGCGCCGGCCTCAAGATAGAGGCTGGGCGTCGTATTGATCTTCTTCGTCAACGCATAAAGCCAGGACGTCTTAAGAATAGCGTCCATTGAAAGGGTTGCATCTTCGAACTTCTCCATCAGATCGCCGAACGCGGTTCCCTGCGCGCAGCCCGAGGTGAGTGTCTTCTTGCGGAGTTTGTCCTCGAAGTCGGTCTCGCGGTCCGTCCGCACCACGACGACGTCGATATCCGCGTCGTAGTCGATGCCGAGGATCCGGTCGTCCGGCGCCAGCATGTTCTGGTTGATAAGGTAACCGACGGCCAGATATTCGGGATAATCACCGATCGTCATCATCGTGACGATTTCCTGCTTGTTCAGGAATAACGTCAGTGGCCGTTCAACAACGACAGTGGTTTCCGCAACGGCGCCATTCTGATCGATGCCGACGATGCGCTCTGTCAAACGGTCGTCGAGCGGATCAGGCTTTACGATGTAGTCGCTCATAATCGGAATATGGCCCGAACGCCTGATACCGGCAAGCGCGCCAAGCATTGCCTCGAACGCATTCGCGCCCTATTTAACTGTGTTAGCACGATAACAAACTAGGAACCTGTCCCATTTCAAGGGATTGAGGATCGGATCATGATCGACCCCTTCGGTCGTCACGTCTCTTATTTACGCATTTCGGTCACCGACCGCTGTGATTTCCGCTGCGAGTATTGCATGTCGGAAGACATGACCTTTCTGCCAAAAGCGGAAATCTTGAGCCTGGAGGAGTTGGAACGCATCTGCAGCGCGTTCGTGCGGCTGGGCGTGCGAAAGCTCCGCATGACCGGTGGCGAGCCCTTAGTGCGGCGAAACATCATGTGGCTGTTCCATTCGCTCGGCCGGCACCTGAAATCAGGCGCACTCGACGAACTCACCCTGACCACAAACGGCAGTCAGCTGGCCCGCTTCGCCGAAGACCTCGTCGAAGCCGGCGTCCGCCGCGTCAATGTTTCGCTTGATACGCTCGACCCGGACAAGTTCAAGGCAATCACCCGCTGGGGCCGCTTCGAGCAGGTCATGGAAGGCATCGCTGCGGCGCGCGATGCGGGACTCAAGATCAAGATCAATGCCGTCGCGTTGAAAGGCATCAATGACGACGAACTGCATGACATTGTGCGATGGTGCGGCGCCGGCGGTTATGACCTGACTTTCATCGAAGTGATGCCGATGGGTGAAATCGGCGGTGAGATTCGCCTCGATCAGTATCTGCCGCTTTCCATGGTCCGCGCCGAATTGATGAAGCAATGGACGCTGACCGACAACGACTACAATTCAGGCGGCCCGGCCCGCTATGTCGATGTGGCGGAGACCGGACAGAAGATCGGCTTCATCACACCCATGACGCACAATTTTTGCGAATCCTGCAACCGCGTGCGGCTGACCTGCACGGGCACGCTGTTCATGTGTCTTGGCCAGGAGGATGCCGCCGACTTACGTGCACCGGTACGGGCGAGCGAAGACGATGCATTGCTCGACACGGCAATTCACGAGGCAATCGGCCGAAAGCCGAAGGGACACGATTTTATCATCGACCGCCGCAACAACGACCCGCGCGTCAGCCGCCATATGAGTGTCACCGGAGGTTAGAGCGGATCCATCCTAACCGCCGGAAACAACCTTGGGACCCTCGCAAATCGCGCTTGCGACATGGTCGCTGCCGGTCATGAGGTCCACCCGCAAACTGATCTCCTGGCCCAGGAGCGGCCACAAATCGGCCCCTTTGCTGGGGCAGGCATACTTCGCCACCATGGACTGAAACATAAGGCTTTGCGCATCGATTGCATCGGCATGCCGCTTGTCGGGTATGTCGATATACATGCGTATCAGTTTGGCGCTCTCGACGGTTATCTTGTTGATTTTTCCAATCGGGCCGAATGGCTGATGAAGACGATGCTCGGTCAGCCAGATAGCGCCCAACTCCGCCTGGCTGCGATCCTCCTCACCGCACGCGGACAGAAACAGCGCGCCGACAAGTAACATCGCGAAAACGGTACGAGGGATCATGCGTTGGCCAGCCGGAGTACGGTGTTGCCCAAACCCTCGACCGTGAAATCCAGCTGGTCCCCTGGTTTTGGAAAATAGGTCTTCACGATACTGCCCGTCATGACGATCATGCCGCGTTTTAGCGATCTTCCCTGCGCCGCCAATTGATCTGCGAGCCAGGCGACTGCGGCCAGCGGGTTGCCAAGCGCATCCGCGCCCTTCCCCTCGCCTACCGTTTCGCCATTGACTTGCAACACGCCCCGTATGGTCAGGAGGTTGAGGGACTGCCAATCCGTCACCGGGCTTCCCAACACGTTTCCGGCATTCCACGAATTGTCCGCGACGACAGAGAACGCATCGATCCGTTTATAATCCGCGTTTCGGTCTTCGATCATTTCGAAAGCGGGCATGACCGCGCCGATCGCCGGCGCAACACTCTCCGGCGTATGCCCTTGCGGCCGGCTCGGGATATCAGTGGCAAGCCGCACGGCGATCTCGCACTCTATACCGAGATGTTGGAATTCAGTCAGGTCGAACTCTTGCGGGGAACCATGGACTCTACTCGCGAATATCGCTCCGGCAAGCGGATGGTCCAATCCTACGAAAGCCTGCATGGCCGGCGAGGTCAGTGCGATCTTGTAGCCGACGATGTCGCCATACCCGCCCGCAACAAAAAGCTCCTGGAGTTTTTCCTGGATGTCGTAGGCATCCTCAAGCGTTCCTTTGTCTCGCAGCGGACGGAATGGCCGCCGAAGCCGATGCTCCTCAAACAGCTCTTGCGCTATCGTTCGATGTTCTGCCGGCATAACTTTCTCTTGGCGAAATTGCCAGCCGAAACGAACGCGGCCAGCGAGTGCGAAGCATAGCGCATTCGGCCGCAACGTCGCAGCCGAAGGTAAATTCAATTTAAATCGTGACCTGCCGAAGTCCGCACCGCGTATACGATCTTTCAGTGCACCGCGAGTTGCGGATACTCGGCGACGATATCGCGCAGTAGCCGCGCGACTGTCTCACCGTCGCCCGATTTCTGATCGGGGTCGAGCGCTTCTACCGCTTCGAAGACCCGTCCTTTGATAAAGAAACGCCAATGGGTCGGCAGCGCCGCAAGACCATTGGTAAGCGCTTCGTAGCTCGCCTCGCTCCAAACCGCCTCGAACGCGTCGCGCTCTTCTCCGAAATCGAAGAACGCGTCCTTCGCTTCTGTCCGCATCTGTTCGCGGCGATGCCCCGTCTCTTGCTTATCGATACCGCCGTCCGCCAGAACAACACCGTAGTCGCGCTCGGCTCCCTCCGGCGAAACGAAACCTCGCTTCACGTCCATCAACACATCTTCCGCCGGCCGCTCCCAGGGATTGCCCCACCCCGCCGCGCCACCGCAGCCGACCTTGATCACATCACCCGGCGCGACTGTCAGAATATCCGTGTTGCCGAGATTGACCTCGTGATTGCTGCCCGGATTCAGAAGAAATGACGATGGTCCGCCAGCGCGGCCGCCCATGGTGCCCCAAGCGCGAAAGCGTGACCGGTCGCGGTTGCGGGCGGTGATCTTCGTGTTGGGCGCATAGACACGGAATTCGAGCTCCGTCGCCAGCCCGCCGCGATATCGCCCGGCGCCGGCCGAATCCTTCGTCAAC
Organism: uncultured Rhodospirillaceae bacterium; assembly: GCA_964386465.1. Lineage (GTDB taxonomy): Bacteria > Pseudomonadota > Alphaproteobacteria > UBA8366. The sequence continues at coordinate 20,055 of CAYLTU010000046.1, read as the reverse complement.
CCGTAGCGGAGGATGCGGATCGGCACCTCCGCCTCGTTGATCTCGACGGGTGTGTTCTTCAGAAAGGACGAATTGGCCCCGGAACCATCGGTGCCGTCTTCCCGCGGGTTGCCACCGGCTCCGCCGGATATCGGGTCGATTGAGGCGACGACGCGGCGGCCGGTGCGATGGTCGACGGAATTGACATTCATGATCGGCCCGCCGCTTGCGGAACAAGCCGCCAACCGGTCCGGCGCGACCTGCGCGAAGGCGCCGAAGATGACGTCCATCACCCGCGCTTCCGTCAGCGACCGCATGCCGACCGCGGCCGGAAACTCAGGATTGACGATCGTTCCTTTGGGCAGGATGCAATGGCATACGCGCGTCATCCCCGAATTCAACAGGATCGACGGATCGAGCGAATATAGGACATAGTCCATCCCGACCATCATCAGGATATGCCGGGGATCACCGCCCGTCGGCATGTTGATCGAGGATTCAAGTTGTGGATCGCTACCGGTAAAATCGAACTCGATCGAGTCGCCTTCGATGGTCAGCTTGAGCGCAATCCGGCACGGATGGCCACCGACAGAATCCTCATCCAGGTAATCCGCAAAACGATAGACGCCATCGGGCAACTCCCGAACAAGCGCGCGTGTCTGCGCTTCTGCGTAATCCAGTAAATCGAACATGCCCTGGCGGAACGTTTCGATGCCGAAGCGCGCGATCATCTCCTTGACCTTGCGCTCACCTGTGTTCATCGCCGCGACCTGTGCCTTGAGGTCGCCCCAGTTCTGGTCCGGCACGCGCACATTGGTGCGAATGACATCAAGGATCGGTTGGTTGAGGACGCCGGCGCTGTACAGCTTGGTCGGCGGAATCCGGATGCCTTCCTGATGCACCTCGGTCAAGGACCGCGACAGGCTCGCCGGCACCGCGCCGCCGACATCGGTATTGTGCACGTGGCCGACTGCAAAGCAGACGATCTCTCCCTCGTGGAAGATTGGCTTCCACAGATGCATGTCCGGCGGATGCGTGCAGACGTAGCCGCTATACGGATCGTTCGTCATGCAGATGTCGCCATCTTCATAATCGTCGAACACCCTGATGACATTGCCGTAGTTGAGCCCGACGAACCAGGTCGCGCCGAGATCCGTAGGCGTCGCAAAAGTCTGCCCGTCAGGTGTCGTGAGGCCGGTCGTGAAATCCTCTGTTTCCTTAACGAAAGTCGAATGCGCCGTGCGGTACAGGGTGAAAGCCATGCTTTCCGCTGCCGCCGCGCAATGATTGGCCAAGATTTCGAGTGTTACCTTGTCGATCGCCATCGTATCTATCCGTTCAGTAGGATGTTGCCGTACGCATCGATCTCGGCCGAGAAACCGCCAAGGATGCACGTTGTGCAATCGTCTTGCTGAATGACCGCGGGACCATCGATTGTTTGCCCCGCCAGCAATCCGGTGCGTGCATACAAGCCTGCATCATGCGCTCGGCCGTCATAGAAAACTTCAACAGTACCGATCGGCTCCGGCGCATCGGCGCCTTTCGGTAATTCCCGGAGCACCGGTTTTGGGGCAGCGCCCAAAATGATTAGCCGTAGATTGATGATCTGCATCGCCGCATCCGGGTCGGCATGATCGTAGAGCCGAGCATGTTCCCGGTTGAACGCTTCGGCGATCGACTGCAGGTCACCCTCTTCGACCCATTCGAACTGCAAGGTGGTTTCGACCTCGAAGGATTGGCCTCGATAGCGCATGTCCGCGGAATAGAGCAACGTCGCCTCACCTTGGAAATCCTGCTCCTCGTACAACCAAGCCGTAGCGTCGCGGCGCAATGCCGCAAAACCGTCACGCAAAATCTCCGTGGCGGTATCGAGATCGCAATAGACCGTGCTGATGAAATCGTTCTTGATATCGGCAATAAGCCCGCCGAACGCGCTCAACACGCCCGGCGCTGTCGGCACCGCGACCCGCTCCATGCCTAGTTCCCGTGCAACGAAACAGGCGAGCATCGGCCCGGCGCCACCGAACGCCTGCAGTGTGAATTCGCGCGGATCGATCCCGTACCGCGAGACAAGCTTGCTGATTTCGAGATACATTCCGGAGACGGCAATCTGGATGATCGCCTCCGCAGTTTCCTTAAGCCCGATGCCAAGCCGAGCGGCGATCTCTCCAACGGCTGCGTTCGCGCGTTCGGCATCGATATGGACCGCGCTGTAGCCGAGATCGGCCTGGCCCAAGAATCCGCAAACGCAAAACGCGTCGGTGATCGTCGCGCGCGTGCCGCCCTTGCCGTAACAAGCCGGCCCCGGATTCGAGCCCGCACTCTCCGGACCGACCTTCAGCACACCTTGCGCATCGACCCAGGCGATCGAGCCTCCGCCTTCGCCGATCGACGTCACCGATACCGTCGGTATGTAGATCGGAAACTCTCCGATCATTTCGCCGACACCGTATTGCGGCGCACCGTCTCGGATGAACGCGACATCGGCGCTGGTACCGCCAACATCGATGCTCATCGTGTTCGCGGCCCCCGTCATGCGAGCGACATAGCTGGCCCCGATCACGCCCGCGGCCGTACCGGAGAGCAGCATCTGCGCGCATTGCGTCTTGCCGTGCGCCGCGCTCATCACTCCGCCATTGGACTTTGTGATCATCGGCAGCGCCGGGACCCCGGCGCCGGCGAGCGAACGTTCGAGTGCTGTCAGATAGTCGGCAACTCGTGGCTGTACATATCCGGCGACGACGGCGGTCAAGGTGCGTTCGTACTCGCGGATGACGGGCCAGACTTCGCTGGCGCAGATCACCGCCAGGTCCGGCGCCTCGGACCGCACGATGTCCCGGACCTGGCGCTCATGGGCAGCGTTACGATAGGCGTGCAGCAAGGCAATCACGATAGCTTCGCCGCCGACGTCCCGAACGCCGACGATCGCGGCGCGGACGCTGTCTTCGTCGATCTGTTGGTCTTCGGAACCGTCGGCGAGCATCCGGCCGCCGATCTGGAAGACCTTCTCCTTCGTCACCAACGGTACCGGCCGACGCGAAAACAAGTCATAGGGATCCGGCATTTTGAGACGCGCCACCTCCAGCACGTCTTCGAAGTTCTTCGTCGTGAAAAGACAAAGACTGACGCCCTTGCGCTGGATCACCGTGTTCACACCGACTGTCGTGCCGTGCGTAAAGTAGGAAATGTCCTCCGGCGCTATTCCGTACAGTTCGCGCAATGCCGCGAGCCCCTCGACGACTTCGCGACCAGGTTTGTCGGGCGTCGACAGAACTTTCAGCGTGTGGACAGACTTCGTCGCCTCGTCAAAGGCGCAGAAATCGGTAAACGTGCCGCCGATATCGACGCCAATGCGATAACTCATCCCTTAATGCCGACCAGCGGCCCCCCAATTGCCTGGGAATCCTTTTTACAATACTGACAGCCTCAGGGCGTAACGTATTTTCCAGAAATTGGCTGCGGACAGCACCGCACGATCAATCGAACATCGAGTCGATATCAGCCTGTGATATGCCCTCGCCCGCGGTTTGCGGCCCCGCCAGGGCCACCTTGTCATTAGCCTCGGCTTCCTCTTGCTCAACGAGATCGGCGAACGCACTTTCATCGCCGCCCAGACATTTAATCATGGCGTCGACGCGTGCTTCGACATGCTTCAGCGTCTCGATGACCTTGGTGACGCGCTGTCCGGTAAGATCTTGGAAATTACACGCTTCGTAAATCTTGATGACTTCGGCGCTCATCTTCTCCAACGCCATGAATTGATCGTCGTCGGCCACGTTTTTCTGCAACTTCTGAACGTCTGAATCGATTTCCTCGGCTGACTCGAGAATGGAGTTTGTTGCATCTTCCGCCGCCTTGACAACCTCGTCGAGCTGATTGTTCATCTTCGAAATTCGGTCGCCATGAACCGAGGAATACCGCAAGCCTGCGATTTCCTTCTTGGTCTGGTCGAGCGATAGCGAGAGCATTTTCAGCTCGTTCTCTACGACGACTTTCTCCTGAATGATGCGTTCGGTATCCGCGCCGATACCGGGACCCGAACCGTTACCTGCCGTGAGATCATTCCTCAGGTCAGCTATTGCATCGAGAATTTCTTGATGCCCGCCCCCGTTCGAAACCCTTGTTGCCAGCGAGGGTTTGCCGCTGCGCTTCGCCAGATACTCTTCCTGCTGAACTTCGATCCGGAATTTTCTCTGCGATCGAACAGACATTCATATTTCTCCCGGCAGGCGCCAAACGGCATAGAGGTTATTGAAAATTTATTATCCAAGTTCGCGCGCCGCCATCACACCGCGCGGAGACGGTGGATACAATTAGCCTAAATGGTTAAATTTCCATCAATACTTCGCCCTAGCCCACACTTTGAAACGCGTACCGGCGACCTCAAATACCAATGAACGATTGTCCGAATACCAATACACAAAAGAGTAGAAAAGACCTCTTCTTCCGTTCGCAAGATCGATCCTGATTGACAAAGTCCGGCGAATTACCATTAGAACTGAGCGTTGATGTTCATATTTCGGAGCCGCCTGCTATGGAACTCACCGCAGCACAACGTGACCAATACGAAAATGACGGATTCCTCATCTTTCCGGAGCTGTTTTCCTCCGAGGAAGTGGCGATCCTCCGTGGTGAGGTCGAGCGTGTTTCCAAAATCGAATCAGAATGCATCGTCCGCGAACAAATAGGCGGACCTGCCAAGATAATATTCCGCATGCATGAAGACGATGGCGAGACGGCTTCACCCGCTGTCCGGGCGGCAGCCCGGTCGCCCCGCGCGCTCGGGATCGCGCAGTAACTGCTCGGTGACGATGCACTCTATCTGCATCACTGCAAAACCAACATGAAAGCAGCGATTCAGGGATCGGCTTGGCCCTGGCACCAGGATTTCGGTTCCTGGCATCTCGACGGGATCGCCGAACCGCAATTGACCACCATGGTGGTCATGCTGGACGAAGCCACCGAATTCAACGGCTGCCTCTATCTGCTGCCTGGAGGCCACCGCGAGGGTCGGCACCGGCCTTACTGGGACGGAATCCACCGCCTACAGTTTATGGGCCGTCGGGCCGGCCGAAATGCGTACCATGATAAACCGCTATCCCGACCCGATCGCGATGACCGGTAAGGCGGGCACGGCCGCGATCTTCCACCGCAACAATCTGCACGCTTCCGGCCATAATTTGTCGGCGAGAGATCGTTGCCAGATGTATTTCTGCTTTAATCGTGTCGCCAACCTTCCCACGGATGTAGAAGACCCGCGGCCCGACTTTGTCCGTTCCCGGAATTGGACGCCGATGACTCTGGAGCCAGACGACGGCATCCTGCAAAGCAACAAGGTGCCGGCGTAGCGGTCCGGAGGGAGCGTTTCAATTTCCGGCGACGATTGATACTCCAAGTGCACGCATGGGGGGTCCGTCGAGAACGGCACACCCGCCGCCGCCGTCAGTGGCGGCGGACCGCGCAACATCACCAGCGCCGATAGAAAACGTACGCCCAGCGGAATTACTTCGAAATCCGCAATCGCGGTTGGAGAGTTCTTGCCGACGCAATGTATCGGAGGCTCGGCTTCACTACGGATCGCTTATAAAGGTTGAAACCAACAGCTTTTTCCGTGATTTTAGCAACGACTTATTTGAAGCCAACTGCTAGTATTTGCGCTTCAACGTCGCTGGATTCGTGATTACAACGGTCCGGTCAAAAGAATTGCAGCACAACCTGCTCCGATGCTCGGGGGAGATTTCAGGAGGGACATGATGAAAAAAGCTCTAGTTTCCGTAGCCGCGGTCGCCGCGATGCTGGCCCTTGGCGCTTGCGCGTCGCAGGAAGCCAAAGCGCCGGCCAAACCGAAAACCATGACGGGCCCGGAAGTGGCGAAGGCATTCAAAAAGGGTAGCAAGCAGTGCGACGTCGTTCTGGCGGACGGCACGAAAGCCGAAGATTTCTATTATAAAAACAAAACCGCGATGTCCGGTGACCTCGACCGCAACATCGGCAGCGCGACCAAACAAGGGCAGTGGAAGATTCTCGGCCCTGGATTCTGGGTCAAGATCGGTAAGGGCAAGAAGGTCCGTGGCACTTGGATGAATCTCGCCAAGACCGGCAAGAAATCCTTCGACGCCTACAACTCGGCGGGCAAAAAAGTCATGTCGATGAAGTGCAAGTAGCACTAGACGCGACGACGACCATGTTAGGTAAAAGGGCCGGCGCACGTTCGCCGGCCCTTTCGTTTGTTTGGGGTGGCTGAGGGGAATTGAACCCCCGACCTCTAGATCCACAATCTAGCGCTCTAACCGACTGAGCTACAGCCACCATAAGCGGGCTTTGATTTAGTCCGACGCCGTACGCGCGTCAAGCAAACCTGCGCGCGGCACTGGACAAAAGTGGATGCGCGGCGCGAAAATCCGCCTTCGCCTTGCGCCGCTTACGGGGAACTGACGATGATTACGATGGCCGAACAAATGAGCCGGCTCGGCACCGAGTCCGCTTTCGAAGTCCTCGCCCGCGCCGCCAAGCTGGAAGCGGAAGGTATGGATGTGATCAATCTCGGCATCGGCCAACCGGACTTCAAAACGCCGGAACACATCGTCGAGGCGGCGGTCAAGGCAATGCGAGACGGGCATCACGGTTACACGCCGGCGAACGGAATACTGCCGCTCCGCGAGACTGTTGCCGCCGATTTCGAGAAACGACACGGCGTCGTCATCGACCCCGACAACGTCGTCGTCCAGCCCGGCGGCAAGGTGACGATGTTCTTCGCGATCCTGATGTTCGGCGAACCCGGCATCGAAATCATCTACCCCGATCCCGGTTTCCCGATCTACCGCTCCGTGATCGATTTCTCGGGCGCGAAAGCGGTGCCCATGCCTCTTCGCGAGGAAAACGAATTTTCCTTCGGCGCCGAAGAGGTTCTCGGTCTTATCACATCGGCGACACGGCTGATCATACTCAACAGTCCGGCCAACCCGACCGGCGGCGTCTTGCGGACAGAGGAGCTCGACAAGCTCGTTGAGGGACTGCAGGAGCACCCGCAAGTCGCCATCCTGTCCGACGAAATCTATAGCCAGATGCTCTATGACGATCGCCGTCATGTCAGCCTGATGTCATACGAGGCGCTCCGCGACCGGGTAATCCTGCTCGACGGCTGGTCCAAGACCTACGCCATGACGGGCTGGCGCCTCGGGTACGCGATCTGGCCGAAAGCGCTGGCGGAGCCGGCGACCAGACTGGCGATCAACTGCCACTCCTGTGTCAACGCACCGACCCAATATGCCGGCATGGCCGCCCTGACCGGACCGCAAGACGCCGTCGGCGCGATGACGGCGGCATTCGACGAGCGTAGGAAAGTCATCGTCGAGGAGCTTAACGCGATACCCGGCTTCCGTTGTCTCAATCCCGGCGGCGCGTTCTATACGTTTCCGAATATCGCCGATACCGGAATGACCGCCCGTCAGGCCCAAGACGGGCTTTTGGAAGAAGTCGGCGTCGCAACGGTCGCCGGAACGAGCTTCGGCGAATACGGTGAAGGGTTTTTGCGATTCTCGTATGCCAACAGCGTCGAAAATATCCGCGAAGCGCTGCAGCGCATACGGGTCTGGCTGCAGGCGCGATAGGAGCCTGTCCGCGTAATGTTTATGAACAGCATCGACCAGAGAGACGTGCGTGTCAGGCGTGGTTGCGCCGGCGATGCCGGCGGCATCGTCAAGCAGCCACAACGCGGCACGCGCGCCTCTCCGGTCGACCCGAAGGGCCGCGTTCTCAAGGGTTTGGGACGTCGTCCGGCGCCGCTCGCGATGCCCCCGGCATCGCCACGCACCACCGTCCTAACCCAAAACCCTTGAGAACGCGGTGCAGTCTATAACCATTACGCGGACAGGTTCCTAAGCCGCCGCGAATTGTATCATCAGGCTGCCTAAAAAATAGCCAATTGCCTTCCCTGTGCGCTTTCCTTGTCGCCAATTCGATTCTATGCTCGACGGAAACCCGCAGAATTCAGCCAATTTTGTTTAGGTGACGATATGGCACAAACTGTGCTTTAAGATTGCACAGGCGCGCGCCGCTCCCTTGAGTGCGGCGTGTAGGATAACGGAATGGAATAGGTTCGGGAGCCGGCACGGAAATGAGAAAGATCGAGGCGATCATCAAGCCATTCAAACTCGATGAAGTGAAGGAAAGCCTGCAGGAAGTCGGCATTCAGGGGATTACCGTGACGGAAGCCAAAGGCTTCGGCCGACAGAAGGGTCATACGGAACTTTACCGCGGTGCGGAGTACGTGGTCGACTTCCTACCCAAAGTGAAGCTCGAGGTCGTTGTGGACGATACGTTGGCGGAACGCGCGGTGGAAGCCATTCAGACCGCCGCAAAGACCGGACGGATCGGAGATGGCAAGATATTCGTTTCCGAAGTCCAGGAAGCGATCCGTATTCGGACCGGAGAACGGGGCGCTGACGCGGTCTAGGAAAGTAACGGAGCCGCAGACAGCCGCAGCCCATTGACGCGTAAATCAACATTCAGAAATCTAAAAACGACAGGAAAACGACAATGTCCGACATACCAACCATCCTTAGCATGATCAAAGAGAACGACGTCAGCTACGTCGATCTTCGGTTCACCGACCCGCGCGGAAAATGGCAGCACCTTTCCATGTGCGCGGAGATGATGGACGAAGACGCCTTCACCGACGGCATCATGTTCGACGGATCGTCGATCGCGGGTTGGCGGTCGATCAACGAGTCCGACATGACGCTGATGCCGGACCTGTCGACGGCGGTAATGGATCCGTTCGCCGCGCAGCCGATGCTCATCATCTATTGCGACATCTACGAGCCGCTGTCCGGTCAGCCGTACAATCGCGATCCGCGTTCCACCGCGAAGCGCGCGGAAGCCTATCTCAAATCGAGCGGGATCGGCGATACCGCGTTTTTCGGACCGGAAGCCGAATTCTTCATCTTCGACGACGTCCGCTTCAACGTATCGATGAACAGCACGTTCTACGAGATCGATTCCGAAGAGGGCCCTTACAATTCCGGCACCAGGTTCGAGGACGCGAATATCGGCCACCGTCCCGTAGCCAAAGGCGGCTATTTCCCGGTGCCGCCGGTCGACTCGGCCAACGATTTGCGGGCCGAAATCGTGACCACGATGGGTCAGATGGGCCTGACCATGGAGAAGCATCACCACGAGGTCGCGCCGTCGCAGCACGAATTGGGCATCAAGTTCGACACGTTGCTGCGCTGCGCCGACAACATGCAGATCTACAAGTATGTGACGCACATGGTCTCGCACAGCTACGGCAAGACGGCGACCTTCATGCCGAAGCCGGTTCTCGACGACAACGGGTCCGGCATGCATGTCCATCAGTCGATCTGGAAGGAAGGCGCCAACACCTTCGCCGGCTCGCTCTATGCCGACCTGTCGGAGACCTGCCTGCATTATATCGGCGGTGTCATGCAGCATGCGCGGGCGATCAACGCGTTCGCCAACTCTACGACGAACAGCTACAAGCGGCTGGTCCCGGGCTTCGAGGCGCCGGTCCTGCTCGCCTATTCGGCGCGCAACCGGTCGGCTTCCTGCCGCATACCGCACGTGGCGAGCCCGAACGGCAAGCGCGTCGAAATCCGCTTCCCGGACCCGGCGTCGAACCCGTATTACGCGTTCACGGCGATGCTGATGGCCGGCCTCGACGGCATCGAGAACAAGATCAACCCGGGCGACCCGATGGATAAGGACCTCTACGACCTGCCGCCGGAAGAGCTAGCGGATGTTCCGACCGTCGCCAGTTCGCTTGGCGAGGCACTCGACTCGCTCGACGCCGACCGCGAATTCCTGAAGCGCGGCGACGTCATGAGCGACGACCAGATCGATGCCTATATCGAACTCAAGCGGGAAGAGGTCCAGCGCCTCGACATGACCCCGCACCCGGCAGAGTTCGACATGTACTACTCGGTCTGATCCGAGCCAAACGATCCCCCGTCGGCGACGCCGGCGGGGGCTTCTTTTTTTACCCGGACCGCTGGTTTTTCAGTGTCACAGCAGTTGAGGCTGCAAAAAGTTTCACGGCCCAGAGCATCAACCGGCTAGGGCAACTTAACCCTAAATTCCTTACCCCCTAGACCGTGCACCTTGTCATGCGCGCGGACAATCACTTCCGTCGTACCCCCGGGGATCTGCACGCCCGACAAGCCCCGCGTAAAAGGCTGCTCGTCGACATGAGGGTGATACAGGGTCCGTGTACCTAACACCGTTCCATCTGGCGCGACGACCTGCCAGGCGTCGGCATAGTGCTCCCAGCCCTCATCGGCATGACGCAATGTAACGCCAAAGGAATAGCGCCCCTCACTGTCCTTCGACGCATCGACCGCGATGACGTCCACCTCGCCGGCTAATGCCGCAGCGCTCCATACCGACGCGAACAACCCGATTACCGCCTTTTTCATTGGACTTCCTTTTGCGTGCCTGAGGAATCAATTCTATCGCATGGCTATTTTAAAAACAAAAAACTCCGTTTTATGTATAAAAATTACTTTTATAAATAAATAACGACCATGCTGTGTATAAAAACTTGCTATATTATATTTTTACTAAACTATTGTGTTATTTTTGTTTATTTAATTTTTTTTATTTTCTTAATATATTTTTATTGCTCAATTTTTTATTTGATTATTATAATCATATGACTGAATACAGAACGCTTACTGAAAAAACGTCGGCGCTAAAATTCGCGATGGAAGAATTGATCGCCACCGAAATCAGACGACTCGTCACGCAGGCGGATGTGTATGTCTTCGCGCTGTACGATCCGGCTAACTCCGATAGCGGGCCTGTCGACTTCAAGTGCTATCAGCGAGAACCGGGCGCGCACCGGATTGTCGTTGACGTCCAGTTCGATTTCGAAGGAGTCGGCGTCTGGTACATCTGCCGTCGCCAAGACGACGCGTTCACCGTCCGGCACATCCTGGCTCACATCAAGGACGGTAAGTTTCAAAGCGGCAAGGTCGCTAGTTTCGAAGGGTTTTGGGACGAGTTTCCCGACTTCGTGGCAGAAGACCGGTGGGCTCGTAGCTACTGCCGCCGGCTGCACCGGGTGGCTGCCTAGCACGCACCTTCAGACCTTATCTTCACTATATCTAGTAATTCTGAGAAGAACGGCTACCCTATAAGCTTGCCTCATAGGACGTGCAAATTATAATGCACCCATGGCTGATCTGTTTCAGGATGCCGCCGGAAAGCGCGCTTCCTATACCGCAAAAGACATCGAGGTTCTCGAAGGGCTCGAACCGGTCCGGCGCCGGCCCGGCATGTATATCGGCGGCACCGATGAGTCCGCATTGCATCATTTGGCCGCCGAGGTTCTCGACAACGCGATGGACGAAGCGGTCTCGGGGCATGCAAGCCGGATCGACGTCTCGTTCCTGGAAGATGGATCGCTGACGATCAGCGATAATGGACGCGGCATCCCGGTCGATCCGCACCCGAAATTCAAGAACAAATCCGCGCTGGAAATCATCCTCACGACGCTGCATTCCGGCGGCAAGTTTTCCGGAAAGTCCTACCAGACCTCCGGCGGCCTGCACGGAGTCGGTGTTTCTGTCGTCAATGCACTATCGGATCGCCTCGAAGTCACCGTCGCGCGCGACCGCAAGCTGTTCGTACAGACCTTCTCGCGCGGCACGCCGACAAGCAAGCTGCGCGATAAAGGCGCCATTCAAAACCGCCGCGGCACCACCATTACCTTTCATCCGGATCCGGACATATTTGGCACGAATGCCCATTTCCGCGCCGGCCGCCTATACCGCATGGCCCGCTCCAAAGCCTATTTGTACCGTGGTGTCGAAATCCGCTGGTCCTGCGACGCGAAATATCTTCGCGGCGACGAAGCAACGCCACAAAGCGAGAAGCTTCGTTTCCCGGGGGGACTGGCGGACTATCTCAGCGCGACGATCGCCGCGCGCCCGACGGTTACCGGCAATGCGTTTACCGGACAGATCGCCGCCCCGAACGGCGCTGGCAAGGCCGAATGGGCGATCTGCTGGCCAAACGACGAAGACGGCTTCATTTCCTCTTACTGCAACACGGTCCCGACACCGCAGGGCGGCAGTCACGAATCGGGATTGCGTACGGCGCTATCGCGCGGCATTCGAGCCTATGGCGAGATGAGCGGCAACAAGAAGGCGTCGAAGATCACAGCCGAAGATGCCATCGGCGGCGCCTGCGTCATGCTCTCCGTATTCGTCGAAGACCCGCAATTCCAGGGACAGACCAAGGAGAGGCTTTCCTCACCGGTGGCCACGAAGCTGGTCGAAGGCGCGGTCAAGGACCATTTCGACCATTGGCTCGCGAACGACCCGTCTTCGGCAAACGACTTGCTCGAACGTATGCTGGAACGCGCCGAAGACCGGCAGCGCCGAAGGGCGGCGAAGGATTTTGCCCGAAAGACGCCAACGCGGAAACTTCGCCTTCCCGGCAAGCTGACGGACTGCACCCGAAACGGCGCAGAAGGCACCGAGATTTTCCTCGTCGAAGGAGATTCAGCCGGCGGCTCGGCGAAACAGGCCCGCAACCGCGAGAACCAAGCAATCCTGCCCTTGCGGGGCAAGATCCTCAACGTGGCGAGTGCGTCCGCGGACAAGTTGGCTGGAAACCAGGAACTGCACGACCTGCTGCAGGCGCTCGGATGCGGGACGCGCAGCGATTACGACGACGACAAGCTGCGTTACGAACGCGTCATCATCATGACCGACGCCGATGTGGACGGTGCGCACATTGCGGCCCTGTTGATGACCTTCTTTTATCGCGAGACGCCGGGCCTCGTGGATAACGGGCACCTGTTCATTGCCCAACCGCCGCTCTACCGCCTGACGCAAGGTGCCGTTACGCACTACGCACGCGACGACGCGCACAGAGAGGAACTGATGGCGTCCGGTTTCAAGGGTAAGGGCAAGATCGAGATCAGCCGCTTCAAGGGCCTGGGCGAAATGCCGCCGGCACAGTTGCGGGAAACGACGATGGATCCGGAGAAGCGGACGTTGCTGCGAGTAGATATTCCGAGTGCTGCCGACCCCGAACAGTCCGACAACGCGCGCCACACCGCGAAGTTCGTCGAAGCACTCATGGGGCGCAAGGCCGAGAAGCGCTTCAGCTATATCCAGGAAAACGCGAAGTTCGTCACGGATATCGACGTCTAATACCAAAGGTCATGGATAGTGACCCCTATAGACGGCTATCGCAACAACCAGTCGCGCAACAGTGCCGTCACGGCGTGCGGCCGCTCCATCGGGCTCATGTGGCCGCATTCCTCGATCACGCAAAGCCGCGCATCGGGAATACCTGCCGCAATCTCCTCGCTGAGAGATAAGGGTGTTGCAGCGTCTTCCCTGCCGCAAATGACAATCGTGGGTACATCGATCGTCGCAAGATCGGCACGGCTGTCTCCGCGCGCCATGACGGCGTGCTGCTGGCGGATGAAAGCATCGCGTCCGACCGTTTCGGCCATCGTCGATATCGCCTCGACGAGCGCTGGTTCCTCGGCGCGATCGGGATGCACAAAGGCCGGCATCAATCGCGGCGTCACCCCCTTGAACCTGCCTCGCTCGGCCTGCTCGATCAGCTCCAGGCGGCGCTCCCTGGCGGCGGCGTTGTCGGCCCGGGCGGATGTATTGAGCAACGCCAGCCGAATGATCCGCTCCGGCGCTCTGCGCCCACACTCCAATGCGACATAACCGCCCATGGAGAGCCCAGCGATAGCGAAGCGCGGCGGTGCCGTCTCCAGCGCCCGATCAACCATCGCGGCAATACTGTCATCCGCCGTCGTTTCGACAACCTCCATCTCCGCGACATCGGCAAGATGGTGCATCTGGTGAGCCCAAAGCGACGCATCGCAGAGCACACCTGGCACGAGAAGAAGCGGTATTTTGTCAATCATTCGGTTTCAGTTCGGCAGCTACTCGGGTAATACTCAAAAAAATACCTGTCACCAAAAAGACACCAACTCAACAATTTTCACGCAATGGCTGGAAATTTATGGTTAACATACCAATATCTGGATGAGCAGCATGCGATGCGGCTCGTAATTACATTGACACAGCGTCGGAAGACCGTACGATCCGCTCCGAAATGCCAACCTGAATTTCTGGCGACTCTTCGATTGTATTATTCAATTTCATGAAATTTTCCGATCTCGGGCTTAGCGACGAACTTCTGCGCGCCGTTACGGATGCCGGATACGATACGCCGACGCCTATCCAAGCCCAAGCGATCCCCTATGTGCTGATGAATCGCGACCTGTTGGGCTGTGCTCAGACCGGCACCGGCAAGACGGCGTCCTTCACGCTGCCGATGATCGAGATTCTGTCGCATGGCCGCACGCGCGCGCGCATGCCGCGATCGTTGATCCTCGAACCGACACGAGAGCTTGCCGCGCAGGTTTCCGATCAGTTCGAAACCTATGGCAAATACCACAAGCTCTCGAAGGCGCTGCTGATCGGCGGCGTGTCGTTCGTAGAACAGAACAAGGCACTGGACCGAGGTGTCGACGTATTGATCGCTACGCCGGGCCGGCTGCTGGACCATGTGGAACGCGGCAAGGTCTTGCTGCGGGATGTCAAGATCCTGGTGATCGACGAATCCGACCGGATGCTTGACATGGGCTTCATGCCGGATGTCGAGAAGATCGTCGGGCTCTTGCCGCGAATCCGTCAGACTCTGTTCTTCTCGGCAACCATGCCGCAAGAAATCCGACGTCTGTCGACCAAGTTCCTGAGCAATGCAAAAGAGGTTTCCGTCGATCCGCCGGCAACCGCGGCGGAGACGGTCTCGCAAGCACTTGTCAAAGTCGGACCGAAAGACAAGCGCAGTGTTCTGCGCGACTTGATTCGCAAGGAAGACGTTCAGAACGCCCTCGTTTTCTGTAATCGCAAACGGGACGTCGGCATCCTGCATCGGTCGTTGCAACGCCATGGCTTGCAGGCCGGCGCACTGCATGGCGACATGGACCAGTACAGCCGCACCGAAACGTTGGACAAGTTCAAGGCTGGCGGTTTCTCGATACTCGTCTGTTCGGATGTCGCAGCGCGGGGTCTCGATATCGCGTCGATGAGCCATGTGTTCAATTTCGACGTCCCCACTCACGCGGAAGACTATATTCACCGAATCGGCCGAACCGGCCGTGCCGGTAAGCAGGGGCGGGCGATCACTATCGCAACATCCGAAGACAACCGCTATCTGGACGCGATCGCGAAACTGATCGGCTATCCGATACCCGCTATTGAAGGTTTCGAAAATAAACCGGCCAAGGTTGCCGCCAAAGCGTCGGAACCGGCGCCCAAATCGCGCCACGACAGTCGCCGGCGTTCGAAATCACCGAAAAAAACCGCTCCACCCTCCGAGAAACGTCGAGAACCGACCCGGGTCGCCGAGCAGGACGAAAGTGGACCGTCGGTGCCCTTCGGCCAGCAGGAACACGTGCCGGCCTTCCTGCTTCGCAAGTAGTAGCGGCTCTTCCTAGCGCCGCCTTTCCTCGACCAGGATACCGCTGTTCGCCAGCGTATCGATCTCGTCCGCACCGAATCCAAACTCAGCCAGAATTTCACGACCATGCACACCGAATTTCGGCGGCGTGCTCCGGATCGAGCCCGGCGTACGCGAAAACTTGATGGGGATCCCGCTCATCCGGTACCAGTCGAGCGAAACGGCCATGTCGCGGTGTTTCGTGTGTTCGTGATCGAACATCTGCGCCGTATCGAGAACCGGCCCGGCCGGTACGCCGGCCTCCATGAGTTGCCGGCAAACCTCTTCCCCGTCACGCCGCACCAGGACGCTTTCCAACTCCGCCCGCAATTCCTCCCGGTTCGTCACCCGGCCGCTGTTCGCCTCGAAACGCGGGTCTTCCGGCAAGTCGGGCCTCTCGAGTACGTCGCATAGCCTGCGAAACGCGCGATCGTTACCGCAACCGAAGAAGATATCGACGGTCTTCGTACGGAACTTGTCATACGGGCCGACATTCGGATGCGCGTTACCGGTGGCCACGGGGACCTTGTCGGAAAGTAAGTAGTTTATCGTGTAGGGATGCATCAGCGAGACGGCGCTGTCGAACAGGGTCATGTCGATATATTGCCCCTTGCCGGACGTTCCGCGCTCGATGATCGCCATCAGGATCGCGATCGCCGCGTATAATCCCGTTCCCATATCGACCATCGGGATGCCGACGCGCGTCGGCCCCGTCTCCGTCGTCCCGTTGACGCTGAACCAGCCGGCGGCACCCTGGATGATCGCGTCGTAGCCCGGAAAGCCGCCCAGCGGCCCCTCGCCGCCATATCCGCTGATCCGGCAGTGCACGAGCTTGGGGAAACGTTTGCTCAGCGTTTCCTCATAGCCGATACCCCAGCGCTCCAGCGTGCCCGGCTTGTAGTTCTCGATGAGAACGTCCGCATTCTCGAGCAGACGCATTAGAACATCGCGGCCTTCCGGTTTCGACAGGTCCAGACCCATCGACCGTTTGTTCCGATTCAACCCGATGAAATAGGAAGCGTCTCCCTCATGAAACGGTGGGCCCCAGTCGCGAACCTCGTCGCCCTGTGGCGGCTCCACTTTGATGACTTCCACCCCATGGTCGCCAAGGATTTGCGTGCAATAAGGGCCACCGAGGACCCGTGTCAGATCGATGACGCGCTTTCCGGCGAGCGCGCCGGCGGTATTTTGATCTTGGTTCATTTGTCTAAATCTTCCGTCCGGTAAGGCGGCGTGGACCGTGTTACAGCGACCACTTTTCAGCGACGGGCACGTCGTTTCGTTTCGGCAGCGGCGGGCTGTAGATGATCACGCATTGATAGTCCTCGCCCCCCTTGGCGACGATGGCGTGCTCCAGTTTCGGCGGAATTCGAATGATATCTCCCGGACCACAGGTGACCGTCGGATCATCGCCAAGTACCACTTCGGCCTTCCCCTTCAGGACATAGATGATCTGGTGCTCAATATCATGCGAATGCGGTTCCGCCTCGCCGCCGGGTTTGACCGTACCGAGAAGCATTTCGAACCTTTCGCAAAAGGTTTTGTCCGACAGTCGGACATTGACGGTCCCGTCATGATTTGGCGGCGCGAACTGGTCGAGGTCGTTTTGGTGTGAAATCAGCGATGAATGTTGCGCCATGTCTACCTGGATATGAAGTTAGCAGGAAGCCCATTATCTAGCAGCCGCGTGCGTGCTGCGTAAACTGAAGGTGACGAATTTCGTGGCCGTTAATTTTTCTGAAACCAAGAGTATTCAAAATGCGACACAACGCTAGACAGCGACCGATCAGGAGTACTCGGGTATGGATGCCCAGCTTGCCGAAGATGAAAGACTGCGTTCGGAAATTCTGAACCTTTTCAAATACATCCAGAAAATGCGTTCGGAAATTGCGCAGGTAAACTCGCGCATGGACGAGCGGACGCACTTCGAATCCGCCTCGGAGCATCTCGATGAAATCGTTATGTCGACCGAGCGTGCGACCGACAACATTCTCGAGCAACTCGAAGAAATCGACGATATCGCCGACGAGCTCCGCGAGAACGCCGATGCCGATCAGGTTCCGGCTTTGTGCGACAAGATCAACGAGAAGACGATGGCCGCGATCGAATCCTGCACCTTTCAGGACATCACCGGCCAGCGCGTCGGCAAGATCGTGAAATCCATACAATTCGTCGAAGAGCGGATCGACGCCATGGTGGCGCTGTGGGGCCGCGACGATATCGAGACCATCCTCACGGAAGTGGGCGCCGAGATGGAGATGCCGGAGGGCGATGAAGCGCTGCTCAACGGCCCGCAATTGCCCGGTGAGTCGATCTCGCAAGACGAAATCGACGCGCTATTCGCGTAATATCCTAGTGTGATGATTCTGAAGTTCGTCGCATTGGTTGCGACGAACTTTTATTCAAGCCGCACTAGCGCGTGGCCCATCTAACCCGGCGCAGATACCTTACCGCCGCCAATCAGCCCCAACTCCTTGCCATCTCCGGCAACCATGTGATGATTCCGGGAAAAGCCAGAAATATCCCTATCGTCGCCGCGTCGGCAAGGAAGAATGGGGCAATCCCTCGAAACACATCGCCCAATGGAATATCCGGTCTGACCGCGGCGACCACATAACAATTCAGCCCGACAGGGGGCGTTATCAAGCATACCTCGCACATCTTGACGACGATGATGCCGAACCAGATCGGATCGTAGCCGAGCGCGACGACAGCCGGATACACCACAGGCAAGGTCAGCAGCAGCATGCCAATCGCATCCATGAACATGCCCAACACCGCGTAGCCGAGCAATATCATGATCATAACTATGACAGGCGGCAGCGGTAGACTAACAAGCCATTCCGCGAAGGCTTGCGGCAAGCCGGCGAAGCCGAGGAACCGTACGAAGATCAGAATGCCCCAAATCAGCGCGAAGATCATGACGGTCAGTTTCGCGGTCTCTACCAGGGCGTCCTGCAGCGCGGCCCACTTCATGCCGCGGAAAAGCGCGATGCAAAGAACGACGAACGCGCCCAACGCGCCGGCCTCTGTCGGCGTCGCCCAACCGGAGAGCATCGAATAGAAAATGATCGCCACGACTGCAAAAATCGGTATCGTGCCCGGAAGTGTCCTGAGTCGCTCGGCCATCGGCGGCGACGGGATCGGGCGTCCCAATTCCGGCTTCCACATGCACTGACCGATAATTAGGGCAGCGTAGATAAGTGCCGAAACGATACCCGGCAGGAAGCCGGCCAGGATCAGCGCGCCAACCGATTCCTCGACGATGATGGCGTAAATCACAAGAATTGCACTGGGCGGAATCAGCGACGCCAATGTGCCACCCGCCGCCACCACACCGGCCGCCAGCCGCCTGTCATACCCATGTTCCAGCATGTGCGGGATGGCGACACGGCTGAAGACCGCCGCCGTCGCCGTACTGGCGCCGGACACGGCGGCGAAGCCGGCCGTCGCGAACACGCTGGCAACTGCGAGCCCGCCCGGAACCCACCCGACCCAGGCTTTCGCCGCGTCAAACAGCGCGTGCGTCAAGCCCGCATGATAGGCGATAAAACCGATAAGAACGAACATCGGCAGCACACTGAGCACGTAGTTGACCGCTTTGGAATGCGGAACCGTGCCGACGATGCCGGCGCCGGCATCCCAGCCGACAATGGCGACAGTGCCAAACAATCCGATTATCGCCGCAGCCGCGAAGACACGCACGCCGCTGAAAACCAACACCAGCATTCCGCCGGTAAAGAACAGGCCAATTGTAAAATCATCCATCAGTCGGCCTCCGCCTTCGCATCTTTTTTCAAGATATCTACTTTCTCTTCCTCACCGGCCAGACCCGCATCTATCTCATGCTGCGCCTGCTCGTCGACCGTCTCGATATGCGGCACGGCGATCTGCACGGCGTCCGGGTTGACTATCAACCGGTAGAACCCAACCGCCTGCAATACCAATCGTACCATCAGGACGGAGAATGCGAAGGGTACCGCCAGCTTCGACGGCCAGAGAATGATCTCGATGTCGATCGTGCTGTCGCCGATCGTATAGGCCCGCTCAAAATGCTCCCAAGTGTAGACGATCAGAATGGCCACGATCACCATGACGACCAATGTTCCAAGAAGCTCCATGGCGTACAGAAGTCGTCCTTTGAAGCGGCCGATGATGATTTCCATGCGGATATGGCCGCCCAGTTTCTGGCAGTAAGCCAGCCCAAAGAAGGCGAATGTCGTCATCGCCACTTCGACGACGTCGACATAGCCCGGAACCGGGACATTCAAAAGCTTACGCCCGAACACCTGATAGGTGCCGACAAACATCAGGCCTAAAATTGTTAACGCGGCAATTAGGTTCAGGAATTTTTCGACCGCGAAGTAGGCGGCGTCGAGATTCGCGAACTTTTGCGCGGCGGGGCTCAGTTCAGCGGCATCGTTCATTGCCATGGCCAAATCCAAATAGTCTCAGATATTGATAAAACAGAGGCCGTCGAACCGTTTAACAGCTCGACAGCCTCTAATTACGTTAGCACGCCTACTTCCCGTAGGTGCGCGTGGTCGGATACTTCTTGCGGGCTTCCGCCGCGGT
>CAYLTU010000045.1:0-26915 GCA_964386465.1 uncultured Rhodospirillaceae bacterium | reverse complement strand
AGGCTCGCACGCCAGACAGATCGCCGGCTGGAGCCTCGAGGAAAGCCGCCCTCTGTTGGACGACCTGCTGGACCGCGCGACGCAGCCGGAGCACGTCTATGCGCACCGCTGGCAGGCGGGCGATCTGGTGATCTGGAACAACAGTTGCACGCTGCATCGTGGCGCCGGCTACGACGCTGACAAGTACCGCCGCCGCATCCGCCAGACCCGCGTAAAGGGGGGCGGACCGACGCTACAGGAGTAGATCCTTCGTCATGTCGCCCGGCCTCCGAGCCGGGGTCCTGCCCTGCAACGAGCGCTGTCGCAGCCCGGTTCCCGGATCAGCGGCGCATTGCGCCTTGTCCGGGGCGACAGCTATTTTCCAAAATCGAGGATATTCCCACTCCGGTTTGCGGCTTGGCGCAAATACCCCATTCTCCCGCCGCGATCGATAATCGAAAGGGTGTACAAGTGGACGACGGAGCGATGGTGACGGAAACGGTGGACGCGAGTGTCCAGTATATCAACGCGGAATGGCGCGATAGAGATGAATCGCCGCGGATCGGGTCGAAGGAAAGCCGCCGTGAGAACACCTCGTTTCAGAACATCAAGGTCCACGACGCCCGGCCGCGCCTTGTAGCGGGCGAGCTCAGCCTCGACCGCAACGGTTTCACGCTGTCGGAAAACCGCGCAACCGTCGACGATTTCCGCGACGACGACGAGATCCGGGCGAAATACCATCCGCAGATGCAAACCTTGATCGAGAAGATCACCGGTGCAAACCGGACCTTCGTCTACAACCATCTGGTCCGCACCGAGACGCCGATCGATTTCAACGACGGCTACTCGCGCTTCGTGCATTGCGACTACAATATGGGTCGCCTGGAAGACATGTCGCAC
This sequence comes from uncultured Rhodospirillaceae bacterium, assembly GCA_964386465.1. GTDB lineage: Bacteria > Pseudomonadota > Alphaproteobacteria > UBA8366. The sequence goes on along the minus strand of CAYLTU010000045.1, from coordinate 26,036 downwards.
GAGCTGCTGGAGAAAAACGGCGTGACGCCGCGGGACAATTGGCGCTTCGCCTGGTTCAACACGTGGCAGCCCTTCGACAACCCAGCCTATCACAATCCGCTGAGCTGCATCGACTGGGAGTCGCTGCCCGAAGGGGACGTGATCGACCACTACTATACGGGCCGCGGCCGCGACAGCCGGGTCGCCGCACCGGTCTACAACCCGGACCATCACTGGTGCTAATTCCCGGTAATTTCGACCGAAGAGGTGCTGGTCATCAAGCAGCTCGACGGGCGTCCAAACCGCGCCTACTACTGCCCGCATGTCTCGTTCGACAACAAGGCTGTATCCGAAAATTTGCCGCCGCGCCGCAGTATCGAAAAACGCATGATGGCGGTGTTCGGGAGCGCCTAGACCCTACTTCTTTTTCGCTTTCGCCCAGCTGTCGCGCAGTGCGACGGTGCGGTTGAAGACGGGCTTGCCCGGCGTTGAATCGGAATCTGCGCAGAAATAGCCCTGCCGTTCGAACTGCACCGGTTCGCCCGGCGCGCAATCCGCCAGCGCGGGCTCCAGATAGGACGATTCCACGGTCAGCGAGTTCGGGTTGAGGTCGTCGAGGAAATCGCCCTCGGCGCCCGGGTCCTCTCGTTGGAACAGGTGGTCGTACAAGCGCACTTCGGCCGGCACACCATGTTCCGCCGACACCCAATGCAAGGTCGCCTTGACCTTTCGCCCGTCCGGTGCGTTGCCGCCTTTGGTTTCGGGATCGTAGGTGCAGCGCAGTTCGACGACGTGGTCGTTCTCGTCCGTGATCGCTTCCCGACAAGTGACGTAATAGGCGTAACGCAACCGCACCTCGCGGCCCGGCGTCAGACGGAAGAACTTGCGCGGCGGGTCTTCCATGAAATCCTCGCGCTCGACATAGAGCTCGCGACCGAACGGCACCTGCCGTGTGCCCATCTTCGGGTCCTGCGGGTGATTCTGAGCCTCGATCATCTCGGTCTCGCCCTTGGGGTAGTTCTCGATCACGACCTTCAAGGGCCGCAGCACACCCATGCGGCGCGGCGCCGTCGCGTTCAGCAGGTCGCGGGTGCAGTGGTCGAACAGCGCCATGTCGACGGTGCTGTCGCTCTTTGTCACGCCGATCAGCCCGGCGAACCCTCGGATCGCCGCCGACGGCACGCCGCGCCGGCGCAGGCCCGACAGGGTCGGCATGCGGGGATCGTCCCAGCCCGTCACATGGCCGTCCTGGACGAGCTGCATCAGCCGCCGCTTGGACAGCACCGTGTAAGAGATGTTGAGACGGGCGAATTCGGTCTGACGCGGCCGCGAATCGACCGGCAGATTCTCGATCAGCCAGTCGTAAAGCGGTCGGTGGTCGGCGAATTCCAGGGTGCAGAGCGAATGGGTCACGCCCTCGATAGCGTCCGACTGGCCATGCGCGAAATCATAGGTCGGATAAATGCTCCACGCGTCGCCGGTGCGCGGATGATGCGCGTGCAGGATGCGGTAGATTACCGGGTCGCGCAGATTGATGTTGCCCGACGCCATGTCGATCTTGGCGCGCAGAACCCGCGCCCCGTCCTCGAACTCTCCCGCCCGCATCCGGCGGAACAGGTCGAGACTTTCGCTGGCGCTCCGGTCGCGATAGGGGCTGGGTTTCCCCGGTTCGGTCAGGGTGCCGCGATATTCGCGGATCTCATCGGCCGACAGATCGTCGACATAGGCCTTGCCCGCCTCGATCAGATGCTCGGCCCATTCGTAGAGCCGCTCGAAATTGTCCGAGGCGTAGAACAGATAATCGCCCCAATCGAAGCCGAGCCAGCGCACATCCTCCTGGATCGAGTCGATATATTCGAGTTCTTCCTTGACCGGGTTGGTGTCGTCGAAGCGCAGGTGGCAACGCCCGCCGAAGTCGGCCGCGACGCCGAAGTTGAGGCAGATCGACTTCGCATGGCCGATATGCAGATAGCCGTTCGGCTCCGGCGGAAACCGCGTCACGACCCCGTCGTTCCGCCCTGCCGCGAGATCCTCGCGGATCACATCACGGATGAAGTCCGACGCGGTTTCGGTTCTCTCTGCGTCCGTCTCGCTCATACGCTCACGCTCATCCCGTCTCGACCGGGCCGTGTCTGCCAGAAAAGCACGGCGGGGCCAAGTGTTGTACCAAGCGCAATTCCTCCCGATTGAATTCTCACGGCAGATCTAAGAGTCCTTGAACTTAGCAAGACAAGAAATTCTGCCGGTATTGCCCAGGAACATGCGCCGATGATCGCATTTCGTTCTTAATGATTTAGCATTCGCCAATACAGGAAAATATCAGACTGCAATTGGTCTCATTCAATTCTTGATTGCCTTCATAGTAATCCATATGGAAATGGTATCCATCCGGCGTTTTTTCATCAAATTCAACGTTCTCCCCTAAAAGCGCTAATGACTCGTTTGTCCCGGCGATAGTAAATTTGCTTTCATCGATTGTTACCGTTAACCGAGGTCCCGTTGACTCATCAAGACTGATGAGCATGTCATTTATACACACTGGATAAAATTCGCTGTCGTGTTTTGGCAATCGAACAACCGTAGAATGCCTAATTGTTTTTAGGAACGCACTGAACTTAGCGAACGCTTTCCATGAACCAGATATTTCTACCTCTGGCTGGTTCCAATTGCCATCACACAAGACATGTATGTCGAACATCATTTTAAGCTCTTTAAATAGAACAAGAAGGGCGCCTGTTCCGCCTAATCGCTGTTGGGACCTGACAATTGGCCGTGCATTGTCTAATTTCCGAGGCGCTTAGACGAAGCCCGCTTCCTCAGCACGCTCCTGCTGGAAGCATACATCATATTTTCGTGGAGAATCGAACCCCATGAGCATGATTGCCTTCGACGGTCGCGTCATTTTCCTGTCGGAAGACCCCGATAAGGTCACAACGCAGCTGAACGGTACCGATCTCAAGTTGGCGGACGCGCAGCCCCTGCGCGAGGATATCTCCACCGACGAGATCACGCCGATCCCGGTCCTCGTCCACTACGACCGCGAACTCGGCCGTTACGCGCATGTCGGCTTCGAAACCGGTGGCGAACAGCCGATCGGCACGGACGGCCTGTTGAACGGCGGCTTCTCCGTCATCGTCGGCGGTAAACGCTACGGCAAGGGCTCGTCGCGCGAACACAGCCCGCAGGCGGAGCTTTACGCCGGCGTCAAGCTGATCGTCGCGGAGAGTTTCGAGCGGCTGTACCGCCAGAACTGCGACAATCTGGGCCTTTTTACCTCGACAGACTTCGGGCTGATCGACCGGATCCGCGCCGGCGAGGATATCCCGATCGACGATCTGGTTGCGGACCGCGAACCGCTGGCGGCGAAGATACTGCGGGCCGGCGGGCTGCTCGGCTTCGGGAAATCGATTGCCAAGGGTATCCGCCCGGCCCTCACCGATCCGGATGCCGAGACGGGCCCGAAGACTCTGGCGGAAAAGATCGTCGCGCGGCACGCCGTGGTCGCCGACGCGCTCGACTGGGACCTGCAACCCGGCACGGCCGGCTTCGTCCAGCCCGACTGGCGTTATTTCCATGACATCTTTTCGGCCCAGTGCGCGCATATGCTGCACGAATTCTACGGCCCCGACCTGGACCTGCACGATCCCGACCAAATCGTTTCTTTCGAAGATCACTATTCCTACGCGCATCGGCCCGAGGTGAACGCGAAATTCGACCGGATGCCCGACATTCGCCGCATGTCGGAGGGTCACCGCGCCTTCTGGCAGAAATACCAGCTGCGCGATCACGGTTATCTGGAAGGCGAGGAAGGCTCGGAGGGCATTTCACACGCGGTCATGACCGAGTACTACGCCCTGCCGGGCCAGTTGCTGGCGGGCACCGACTCGCATACGCCGCATAACGGCGCGCTGGGTTGTCTTTCCTACGGCGTCGGCAGCACCGACATGTCGAACGCGCTGATGACCGGCTTGAACCGCATCTCCATGCCGGAATCGGTTCGGGTCGAGTTGAAGGGCGACATACCGGCCGGCGTGATGGCCAAGGACATCGTGCTCACCGTGCTGGCCGACGAGTTCACCAAGAGCGGCGGCGGCATCGGCAAGGTGTACGAATTCGGCGGCCCGGCAGCCGCACAGCTGCCGGTCGACGAGCGTACCACGCTCACCAACATGACGGCGGAGATGGGCGGGTTGACCGGCATCTTCGCGCCGGACGCACAGACCGTGCGCTTCCTTAAGGAACGGCGCGACATCGATTTCACCCTCGAACCGTGGATGAAGAGCGACGAAGGCGCCGCATACGCGCATGTTATCGAGATCGATTGCAGCACTTTGACCCCGATGCTGGCCGCGCCCGGCGATCCCGGCAACGGCGTCCGCTTGCCCGACCTCGGCGAGCCGGTCGCGGTGCAGATCGCCTATGGCGGCTCCTGCACGGCGGGCAAGCGGGTCGATTTCGACGGCTATCACGAGGTATTGCGCTGGGCCGCCGACCGCGGGCTAAAGGCCGCCGACGGCGTAAAGCTGTATCTCCAGTTCGGTACGACAGCGGTGCGCGACTATTGCCGCGAGAAGGGTTATATCGACGCCTTCGAACAGGTGGGCGCGGAAATCCTGCAGCCTGCCTGCGGCGCCTGCGCCGGCTGCGGCCCGGGCCTTTCGCTCGACACGGAAACGGTCACGGTAAGCGCCATCAACCGCAACTTTCCCGGCCGCTCGGGGCCCGGCAAGGTGTGGCTGGCGAGCCCGGTAACCGTCGCCGCCAGTGCGATAGCGGGCGAGATCGTGTCGTTCGAGGAGTTGAAGGCGCGGCACGGGTAGCTCAGACGGAAAGGAAACGTCCGATGTTCGAAGGTTTCGAGCGCGACCGGAAAACTGTCAACGGCGTAGAAATAAACTTCGTGCAGGCGGGAAACGGACCGGCTGTGCTGTTGTTGCACGGCTACCCGCAATGCCATGTGCTGTGGCACAAGGTGGCGCCGCAGCTGATCGGAGACTACCGCGTCGTCGCGCCGGACATGCGCGGCTATGGCGACAGCGGCAAGCCTGCCGCCGCGCCGGGCGACCACATGGTCTACTGCAAGCGGACCATGGCGCAGGATATGGTCGCGCTGATGGACAGTTTGGGCGTCGAAGACTGGCACCTGGTCGGCCACGACCGGGGCGTGCGGGTCGGGCATCGCATGGCGCTCGACCATCCGGACCGGGTGCGCAGCCTGACTTCCCTCGACGTGGTGCCGACGCAGCAGGCCTTCGAGAACATGGACGCGCAGATGGCGATGGCGTTCTTCCACTGGGTGCTTATGCGCCAGCCCCACCCCGTGCCGGAAACGATGATCGGCAACAGCGTCGATTTCTACTTCGATTTTCTGATGGACACCTGGTGCGCCACCGAGGGCGCGTTGACCGACGAGGCGATGGCCGAATACCGGCGCTGCTTCTGCAACCAGGAATCCGTCAATGCGACGGTCGCGGAATACCGCAGCACCGAACTCGACCTGGAGCACGACGCCGCCGACCGGGACCGCAAGCTCGCCTGCCCGGTCATGGTGTTGTGGGGCGGCAACACAGCGAAACGGCCCGGCTGGCAGACCGGCGAGACCCTGCAGATGCTGGACGCTTGGCGCCTGCGCGCGAAGGATGTGCGCGGCAAGCCGCTCGACTGCGCCCATTTCGTCCCAGAGGAACGGCCGGACGAGGTCGTAGCGGAATTGCGGAACTTTTTTGGTGAGATCGGCTAGGCGGAACCCTTTAGGAACGGAGAACGGACGATGTTGGATAATCCGGGCGCACAGGTGACCCTCGTCATCGACGGCTTCGTCGGCAAAGTCAGCGGTCTCGACCTGTCTTCCGGGGCGGACGCGGAAACCGCCGCCTTCCTCACCCGCACCCATGCCGACTACCCCGTCCTGGCGATCGAGGGCCAGTCGCTCGACCCCGACAGCTTCAAGACGTTCGGCCGCATTTTCGGCGACTTCGAGATCGACCACCACGTGACCCAGTTCGCGATCGAGGGTCATCCGGAGTTGGTCTACCTGACCAACCGGACGAATGACGGCGAACCGGACCCGGACTCGGCGGAACGCGGCGCGGCCTGGCATACGGACAGCACGTTCAAGGCGAACCCCTGCGCCCACACCGTACTGTTCGCGATGAAGATACCGTCGCAAGGCGCGGGGACGATTTTCGCCGACATGTACCGGGCATACGAGACGTTGCCGCGGGATATCAAACAGGCGATCGATGGCCGCGAGGGCAAGCACAAATTCTCCGCCGGGCCGGCGGAAGGCGGCGTCATTCCAATGACCGAGGAACAGGACGAGATGCATCCGCCGGTAACCTATCCCATGGTCCGCACCCATCCGGCGACGGGCCGCGAGGCGCTCTACGTCAATCCGCTGCACGTCTATGGCATCGTCGATATGCCGCAAGCAGAGGCGGCCCCGCTGCTCGACCGCATCTTCGCCCACGCGCTCAAGCCCGAGTTCCGGTACCGCCACGACTACCGGGTCGGCGATCTGGTGATCTGGGACCAGCGCTGCACTTGCCACAAGGCGGAAGCCGCCTATTCCATGGACGAATACCGCCTGCTGATGCGCGCGAAAATCAGCGCTCGGGCTTGAGCGTGGACGACTCGAACGAGCTGGACCGCCGCCGCCGCGCGGCCGCGGAGATGGGCGGCACGGCGCGGATCGAGAAACTGCACGGTTCCGGAAAACTGACGGCGCGCGAGCGGCTCGACCTACTGCTCGACCCAAGCTCCTTCGTCGAAATCGGCATGTTGGCGCACAGTCAGCACGCGGAATTGCGAGACCGGACGCCGGCCGACGGCATGCTGGCCGGTTCCGGCAAGATCGATGGTCGTACCGTCTACGTCACCGCCGACGACGGATCGGTTCTGGCCGGCACACGAGGCCGGGTCGCGGAGGTGAAGAACAAACGCGTGCGGGATCTGGCGCTGCGGCACGGGAAACCCTTCATCGCCCTGATGGAAGCGGGCGCGGCGCGCGTGCAGGAAGCTTACGGCGCGACCGCGGCTGGAATCGGCTACCGCTTCGGCGATCATTTCCGCATGTCGGGCCGTGTGCCGCAGGTCGGTGCGGCGTTGGGGGCCTGCTTCGGCGGCCCCTCCTTTACCGCGGCACAGTCGGATTTCGTGCCAATCGTCAAGGGAACCGGGTTCCTCGGCATGTCCGGCGCGCCGGTCGTCAAGGTCGGCATCGGCCTCGACGTAAGCAACGAGGAGATCGGCGGCAGCGGGATGGCCGCGGTCGAGACCGGCCAAGCCGGCTATCTCGCCGAAACCGAGGCTGACTGTATGGCGGCGATCCGGACATTTCTGTCCTATTTGCCCTCAAGCTGCAACGAAGCGCCACCGCGTGCGGCGCCACGGCCTGCCGCAGTAGACGGCGAGGAAGGTCAGTTGGCAATTGCCGATTTGGTACCGGAGAACCACCGGCGCGCCTACGATATGCACAAGCTGATTGCCTTATTGGTCGATGGCGGCAAATTTTTCGAATTAAAGCGCGACCACGCGCGCAGCCTGATCACCGCCTTCGCTCACTTCGACGGGTACCCTGTCGGTATCTTGGCGAATCAGCCTCTGCGCCAGGCCGGCACCATTGACGAAAAGGGAGCGGCAAAGGCCCGCCAGTTCATCGACCTCTGCGACGCGTTTCACATTCCAATCCTCTCGCTGATGGACTGCCCGGGCTTTCTGGTCGGTCCGGAGATCGAAAAGAAGCGCATGGTCAGCCTCACCGGGCGGCTGCTCAACTCGATCATTGGAGCCTCGGTGCCGCTGGTCACCGTGGTCCTGCGCAAGGCCATCGGACTCGCCTATATCGCACTCGGCGGCCGCGCCGTGGAACCCGACCTGCTTATTGCCTGGCCGATCGCGCAGTTCGACGTGATGGGCCCGGAAGCCGGTATCGAACTGGTGCATGGCCGCGATATCGCCAAGGCGGACGACCCGGAGGCAGCGCGCGACGAGATCCGGAGCCGGATCGAAGAAGAATCGAGCGCCTATGCTGCCGCGGGGATGGGCTTGATCGATGACGTGATCGCACCCGGCGAAACACGCGCTCGAATCCTCAATGCGCTGGAAAGAAGCCGGGAAAACCGATCTTACGGCTGGAAACACCGAATCGATCCCTAATATTAAGCCGCCACGGTCAGCCGCTTGACCGCATCGATGATCGCCGCGGAGTGGCCCCGGTTGCGGCCGGCGATGGCGGGCTCAACGACCGGCAGGGTCAAATCACGAAACTTTCGAGGCATTCCGGCGCGAACAGTTCCTCCGGCGTCATCAAACGCTCCGATAATCCCTGTTCGTGGTGGTAGCGCAGAAAGACCTCCAGCGTCTCGCGGTTCTCGGCGAAGCCGTACTGCCACCAGTCGCGGCCGAAGGTCTCCATCGTGTCCTCCACATGCGCCACCATCCAGGGCAGCATGTATTTCATCGCCGCCGTCTCGAAATAATTCTCCCAGGCGCGCCGCTTGGCCTCGACGAACGCCTTGTACAGCGCCTGCGCGACCCAGCGGTGCGCGTCGTAAACGTCGCGGCGGACGACGACCGTGTGCATGATGGGAAAGATCTTGGTCTCGGCGTAGTAGTCCCGCTCGACCTGTTCGTAATCGTCGAACAGCCGCCGGATCGTGCCGGGACGGCTTTCCATGGTCGAGGGCTTGCGCGCGGTGTGCAGCGCATCGATCTCGCCGTCGGCGAGCATCCGGGCCAGGGTCTGTTCCGGCCCGATGCGGTGAATGCGGAACTTGTCCGGCAGGTCGAGGGCGATCTTCTCTTCCCTATTGGGTTCCTCCTCGCCGCCGCAATAGTAATCGACGGCGGTGACGTCGACGCCGTAATGGTCCTGCAGGATGCCGCGGATCCAGACCGGCGCGGTCATCTGGTATTCCGGCGTGCCGATCTTCTTGCCGATCAAATCCTGCGCCGTCTCGATGCCGCTGCTCGCGTTCACATAAATGCTGGAGTGCCGGAACATGCGCGACGGAAACACCGGGATGGCGATGAACGGCGCGTCCCGCAACAGCGACACCGTATAGGAGCTGAGCGACATCTCCGCCGCGTCGAACTCGCGATAGCGCAGCATGCGGAAGAAGGTCTCCTCGACCGGCAGCGAGTGGTAGACGAGGTCGATGCCGTCCGGCTGGACCGAGCCGTCCGCCAATGCGCGCGTGCGGTCGTAGTCCCAGCACGACAGCGCGAGTTTCAGTTTGCCGGTCATGGACGAACCTCCCTTATTGTTTCTTTGGAAAGATTCTCAACGACACCGTTTCCACCCCCCATCCTAACCTTCCCCCGCAAGGGGGGAAGGGAAAGGTTTTTTAGATCAACCCGTTAATCTCCTCGCCCTCGATGGGGGAGGATCGAGGTGGGGGTGGATGACGACCGAGCGGGCCTTCCGATCATCCGCCGCAATCCGCGCCAGCTTAAGGTCTTTCCAAACCGTTCACTCCGTCGCCACATGCACCGACCGGAGATCCGGGCGCCGTGTGAGTTCACGGATCAGGGTACGCAGCGGGCCGCCGTCGAGCGGTGACGCCGTATCGATAGGCCCCGCCGCTTTCAGCGCATCGTATTCGCGTGGCGCGTAAAAGGCGGCGAGCAGCAGATCGTCGTCGCCGGCGAAAGGGCCGCGCTCGGCGCGCAGCCTATCGAGTGCCGGCGGCACCAGCGCGCCCGGCCGTTCGGTGACCGGTTCGGCGCCGCGGGCGATGCGGTCGAACAGGTTGGGATCGATGTCGCCGGCGATCTCGCCATAGCCGCCCAGTACATAGCGCCGCACCTCGTCGGGCACGCTGTCGTACCGCTCGTCGCCCATCACGTTCATGACGGCCTGGGTCATGATGTATTGCGCGAAGGGGCTGACGACGATGGGGTAGCCGAGGTCGGCGCGCACCTGGCCGGCTTCTTCCAGTATCTCGTCGAGCCGGTCCTCGATGCCCAGGGTCGAGAGCTGGTATTCCAGGTTCGAGATCATGCCGCCCGGCACCTGGTGGTGAAAATGGAACTCGTCGTACTCGACCGGCGCACCCGTGGGCTTGTCGGCGGCGCGCGCGATCACTGCGAGCCGGGCCGCGGCCTCCTCGATCAAGTCCAGATCGACCGGAACTTCGAACCCGCGACGGCGGCAGTTGCGCGCGAACAGCTCGCTCGGCGGGTGCGACGCGGCGTTGGCCAGGGTCGAAGTCGCGGTATGCACCGTCTCGACCCCGTGGCTCACCGCCTGCAACGCGACATAGGGCCCGAGCCCGGACAGGCAATGTGTATGAAGCTGCAGCGGCAAATCGCCGATGGCTGCCTTGATCGCCGGCGCCAGGGTGACGATGCGTTCCGGCGTCAACAGCCCGCTCGGGTCTTTGATGAAGACGCCATCGACACCCAGCGCGACCAGCTGTTTGGCCTTCTCGGCATAGTAGGCGTCGGTGTGAACCGGCGAGTGGGTGTAGACCAACCCCGGTACCGTATGCAGGCCCAACCCACGCGCCTTGGTGATGGGAATTTCCAGGTTCCGGATGTCGTTCAGCGCGTCATAGGGCGTGTGGTAGCGCATGCCGTTGGCGACGAACCGTTCGGCGGCCAGTTCCACCACGTCGTCGGCGAAGAATTCGAAGGTGAACAGGCTCTGCCCGCGCGTATGGATGATCAGCGGTGTCTCGGTCACCCACTCGTTGAGGATGCGCATGCGCTCCCACGGGTCCTCGTGCAAATAGCGTACGCAGACGTCGAACACCGCGCCACCGACCAGATCGATGGCCTCGAATCCGGCGCGGTCCAACAGCGGCGCCACATCGCGCATCATCCCCGTCGTCATGCGGGTCGCCCAGAGGCATTGATGCGCGTCGCGCAGGGTCAGATCGATCAGATTGACGGTCTGGCTCATGCCGAACCGTCCTTCCCCTGGGCCTCGACCCAACCGGTGTGGATGTCGCCCGCCTGGAATTCCGGATCGTCGAGAAGCGACAGATGGAAGGGGATCGTCGTCGCCACACCCTCGACCCGGAAGCGGCTCAGCGCCAAACGCGCCTTCGCCAGCGCATCCGCGCGGTCCGTACCATGCACGATCAGCTTGCCGAGCAGCGAGTCGTAGAAGCTGGCGACGTCGTAGCCGGGATAAACATGGCTGTCGAGCCGGATGCCCAGCCCAGATGGCGGCCGCCAAATCTCGACCCGCCCCGGTGTGGGCTGGAACCCCCGCGCCGGATCCTCCGCGTTGATGCGGAATTCGATGGCGTGTCCCGATGCTTCCGGTGGTACATCGAAAGCGAGCCCCTGCCCGTCCGCGATTCGCAGCTGCTCGCCGACCAGATCAACCCCGGTCAGCATTTCTGTCACCGGATGTTCGACCTGAATCCGCGTATTCATCTCGATGAAATAGAAACTTCCGTCGGCCGAATCGTAAAGGAATTCGACCGTGCCCGCGCCGCGATAGTCTATTCCCTTCGTCAGATTGACGGCCGCAGCGCAAATCGCTTCCCGGCTCATCGCATCCAGCGCAGGCGAGAACGCCTCCTCGACCAGCTTCTGATGCCGTCTTTGCGTACTGCAATCGCGCTCCCACAAATGCACGGCATCGCCCTGCCCGTCGCCCAGCACCTGCACTTCGATATGCCGGACCCGCGAGAAGTAGCGTTCGAGATAAACGCCGCCGTCGCCGAACGCCGCCGCGGCCTCCGCCGTCGCCTGCTGGAACAGCCTATCGAAGGCGTTCGCATCCTCGACAATCCGCATGCCGCGCCCGCCACCGCCGGAACGCGCTTTCAACAGGACCGGAAAGCCGATGCTCTGGACCGCATCCGAAGCAGCGCCTGGCTCGACGAAACTGTCCGCCGATCCCGGCACCACCGGCACACCCAACCGCATCGCCGTGCGGCGCGCTTCCGCCTTGTCGCCCATGATCCGGATCGAGTCCGCGGTCGGGCCAATGAAGGTGATCCCATTATCCTCGCAACCCGCCGCGAAGGCGGCGTTCTCCGCCAGGAAACCGTAGCCCGGATGGATCGCGTCGCACCCGGTCGCCTTCGCGACGTGCAGGATCGCGTTGCCGTTCAGATAGCTTTGCAAGGCTGGTGCAGGTCCGATGCACACCGACCGGTCCGCAGCCCAGAGATGCGGCGAATTGATGTCGGCTTCCGAATGGATCGCGACCGTTTCCAGACCCGCCTTGCGGCAGGCGCGGATCACACGGAGCGCGATCTCCCCTCGATTGGCAATCAGGACTCGTTGCAACGCGATCTTCCCGGTTTCGGCCTCGGCGCTTTCAAGGCAGTATACGTTGCAATCGAGAAATTGGAGCCTGCTTTGCCCCTTACGCCACCGGAAGTCGACACTATCGAGAAAATGATTGAAGGTGGCCGCCTGACGGAGGTCGTCGTCGAGCAGGATGGCGAACGCATCGTCATCGGCGGTGCCGACCGAGCCGCCATCGCCGTCGACCCGGTCGCCGTCGTGGCGCCGGTAACCGGCTCCGTCGCTTTCGGCGATACCGCGATCGGCCGTGTGGTCGGACAAGGCGATGAGATCGCCCGTCTCAGCGTGCTTGATGTCGAAACATCAGTGACGGCGCCCCGTTCCGGACGTGTCGCCGCGATCTTGGCCCAAGACGGTACGCTAATCGGTTACGGCGCGGAACTCATCCTGCTCGAACCGGAGGAAACGGCATGAACGATATTTTCGACATCGCGGGCCGCTCGATCCTGGTCGCCGGAGCCGCCGGCGGAATCGGATCGGGCATCGCCGCGGAACTGGCGCGGCGCGGGGCCAAGCTGACCATCGCCGATCTGGACGAAAACGCCGCAAACGATGTCCGCGAGAACCTACCGGGCGACGGACATGCCGCATGCCGGCTGCAGGTTACCGACGAGGCGTCTTGCGCGGCGGCGGTGGATGCGGCGGTTGCGAACGGCGGTCGGCTGGACGCCATGCTGAATGCCGCCGGAATTCTGCGGGTGGCGTCGGCGATCGAGCTTCCCGAAGCAGACTTCAAGGCGAGCCTGGACATCAACGTCACCGGCTCGCTGCTGCTGGCCCGTCAGGCCGGGAAAATCATGATCGAACAGGGCGGCGGCCAAATCGTTACGATCACGTCGGTGTCGAGCGTCGTCGCAAACCCCAATTACGCCGCCTACGCGACGAGCAAGGCGGCGCTGATGCAGTTGACCCGCGTGCTCGCCGTCGAATGGGCCGAACATCAGGTCGCGGTCAACGCCATCGGCCCGGCAGTCATCCCGACGCCGCTATCCGATCCATTCATGGCGGCGCCCGAATTCAAAGCCTATCAGATGTCGCGCATTCCCATGGGCCGCATGGCGACGGTCGAGGATTTGTTTGGGGCGGCGCTGCTGCTGCTGTCGCCGGCCGGCGCCTTCATCACCGGCCAGACGATCTACGTCGATGGCGGCCGAACGCTGGTGTGACCGGCTAGAGCCTTTCACGGATATACGGAAGCACTGAGACGTCGCCTGCGTGTTGCTGGCCAGGAGGGGGCCGCGCCGCGATGTGGGGCATCGCCAGCGGGTTCCGACGCCGTCCAGCGGTACGCAGACGACGCCTACGGTCGGTTTTCCGTGCCGCCCGCCGCGTCTGCGCCGCTTGACGATGACACCGCATCGCCGACGCGACGCCTCCTAACGGGCGAAACGGAAAACCGACCGTAGGCGTCGTCTGTATATCCGTGAAAGGCTCTAGAACAACCCGCGGCGGATCAGGTTCAAGCTGATAATCATCAGCGAAACCAGCAATGCACGCTGAAACAAGGTCTGCGAAATCCGCCCCCGCAACCACGTCCCGAACCACAACCCGGCATAGAGCGGGATGCAGACGAGGAACGAAGCGATTATCTCGTCACGCGAAATGACGCCCGTCGCGACCAATGTCGTGCAAAGCGGCAGGATCCCGAACAGGTAGAACACGCCGATCGACGAGATGAACATGTCTTTCGGCAGTTTCAGCGCCACCAAGTAGGAAATCGCAATCGGCCCGAACATGCTCGACACGCCGCCTAGAAGACCCGCGACGAAGCCGATGAAAGGATTCAAACGGCGCTCGGCCCGCGCTGGGATATTCGGTTTGATATCGAAAAACTGTACCGAAACGAAGATCAGCAACAGGGCCCCGACGACGACGGCTATCGTATCGTGATCGGCACGCGCCAATACCTGCGCGCCGATCAGCACGCCGATGACCAGTGTTACAAGCAACGGCCAGAATCGCCTTGTGACGATGCCGTGGCGGCCGCCATGAAACGCCTGGTAGATATTGGAAAGGAGGATCGGCGCCGCCGTCAGTGCAATCGCCAACGGGACCGGCATCACGCTGGCACAGATCGGCACCGAGATCAGCGGCAAGCCAAAACCGATGATGCCTTTCGACATGCCCGCCAAGACGAAGGCCGTGGCAATGACGGTGAGTGTGACGATGTCGAATTCGTTCAGTATCATCCGTCGATCGCGGTCGTGCCGGTCCGGTGAAAGACGGCCCGCGCCGTCGCGCGCGTATGAATACACTAGGAATCGGCCGCCCGGAAATCTATACCTGTCATCCGCCGATCGCCGGAACCGCACCGGGTAACGACAATCGAGCGTTTTTGGAGAAAAAGTAATCATGACGGATGAAACCTGGCACCAAGTCGCCAACACGACCGAGATCAACCCCGACGACCCGAAGAAGGTCACCGTGGGCGGCGAGGAAATCGCTTTGTACAATGTCGACGGCGAGATTTACGCGACGCACAATATATGCACGCACGCTTTCGCATCCATGGCGGACGGGTTTCAGGAAGGCGGCGAGATCGAGTGCCCGCTGCATGAGGGCCGCTTCGACATCAAGACCGGCAAAGCCCTGTGCGCACCGGTGAGCGAGAATTTGAAAACCTACGAAGTGAAGGTCGAAGACGGCAATGTGTTCGTGAAAGCGTAGATCGAAGAGAATTGGAGAAGGCTATGAGCGGCGTACTGGACGGTATTCGGGTCATCGATTTCGGACGGTTCATTGCGGGACCGTGGTGCGGCGCCCTTCTCGGCGACTTCGGCGCCGACGTGATCCGCATCGACAAGCGCGGCGGCGGCGAGGACCGCCATGTGTTGCCGATGAGCGACGACATGACCGGCGCGATGTTCCTGCAGATGAACCGCAACAAACGGGGCATGACGCTCGACCCGACCAAGCCGGAAGGGCGCGAGATCCAGGAGAAGCTGGTCGCCACCGCCGACGTCGTCCTCGCCAACATGCCGCCGCGCGCGCTGAAGCAGCTCGGTCTCGATTACGAAACGCTGAAGGCAATCAAGCCGGACATCATCCTGACGACGGCGACGGCCTTCGGCACCACCGGCCCGCTCGCTACAAAGGTTGGATTCGACACGGTTGCCCAGGCAATGTCCGGCGCAATGCACCTGACGGGGACCGAAGACAGCGCGATGCGCTCCTACTATCCCTGGGTCGATTACGGCACGGCCACGCTGTGCGCGCTCGGCACCATGGCGGCGATCATGTCGCGCAAGGAAACCGGCCAGGGGCAGCATGTCCAAGGCTCCTTGCTCGCGACCGCGCTGACCAACGCGAATTCGACCTTGATCGAACAGGCGCTGGCGCAGCCGAACCGCGTCGCTACCGGCAACCGGGGACAGATCAACGCGCCATCCGACTGTTTCAAGACCAAGGACAGTGAGATCGTCTGCATAGCGATTGGCGAAATCATGCACAAGCGCTGGGCCGACCTCATGGGCGAGGAAAGCTGGTTGACCGACCCACGCTTCAAGGACGATGCATCCCGCGCAGAGCACGGCGAGATCATCAGCGAACGGATGCAAGCCTGGTGCGCCGAACGCACGACCGAACAGGCCCTCGCGGAACTGGAAGCCGCACGCCTGCCGGCCGCCACGATCCTGACGCCACAGGAAGCGCTCGACAACGAACATATCCGCGAGGTCGGTTTCATGAAGGACGTCGAGTATCCGGGCATTGCAAAACCGGCGCCGATCATCGACACACCGGTTTCGCTGTCGAATACGCCCGGCGGCATTCACCGCCGCCCGCCGCAACTCGGCGAGCACAACGACGAAATTTTGACCGAACTCGGCTACGACGCGGCGGCGATCGCCCGCTTCCGGGAGGCCGAAGCGATTTAATACGAAAGGGCACGATGCAAGAGACGCAGTTCCGTCAGGGTCAGACCGTTTATTCGGAGGGGGACGCCAGCGACTGCGCCTATATCGTCGCGTCAGGTTCGGTCGAAGTCAGCCGAGCCGCAGGCGACAGTACCGTCCCGCTGTCCCATCTGCATAATGGCCAGATCTTCGGCGAGGTGGGGGTCATCCGCAACCTGCCGCGCTCGACGACGGTGCGCGCGGCCACTGATGTCTCGCTGCTGAAAATCACCAAACAGGATTTCGATACCGCCTTCGGCAACAATCCGCTTGCCCTGACCCTGTTACGGATGCTGTGCGAACGGCTCAGCGACGCCACGCAGCGAATCTATGAAGAACAACTCGATACCGGCACGGCGGCCATCGCCAACATCGCAGAAATTAGGCTGCGGCCCGGGTCGCCGGAGATCGAAGCGCAAATCGGCCGCGACGGCGTGGAGGTCGAAGAACTTCCCTTTTCCGTCGGCCGCCGCGCGCTGGCCGGCGACCCACCCGCCAAACACGATGCCGAACTGTTGCTGCGCGTGACAAAACCCTACGAAATGGCGCCGCGTCATTTCGTGCTGGAGGAGCAGAATGGCGGGCTGGCGATCCGGGACCTCGGGACGGTGCTCGGCACGTCGGTAAACGGCATCCGCATTGCGTCATTCGAGCAGGCGGACAACATGCCGGTTAAACTCGGCGTCAGCGAAATACAGGCGGGCGGCCTCGACAGCACGGCGCGCTTTACACTGGTGGTAACGGGTCGCTGAGGTATTCCGGCCTTGGCCAAAGCCGCGGGAACAGGCGGCAATCGATCGGGCCGCCCGGCACCCGCCGGCGGCACGAGATCGAGCTGGTCGAGC
Organism: uncultured Rhodospirillaceae bacterium; assembly: GCA_964386465.1. Classification (GTDB taxonomy): domain Bacteria; phylum Pseudomonadota; class Alphaproteobacteria; order UBA8366. Next base: position 9,046 of record CAYLTU010000045.1, on the reverse strand, counting down.
TGGCCAACATGATCAAGACCTGCGATTGGGCGGTGGATATCCATACGCCGACTCGCGGCGGCCGCTACGTCCCGATCGCGAACCTGCCGCATCCCAGGCTGGGTGACCCGCACGCCAAGGCCGAGGCGATGGCGCACGCCTTCGGCAGCGGTTGGATCATGCGGACCGATACGAATTTCTACGTCGCCGACGGGATCCTGTGCGTCGAGGCGACCCGGGCCGGCGTGCCCTGCTTCACCTTCGAGACCGGCGAAGGCGGGCGGCTGGAAGAAGAGGTAGTCGACGGCGGCGCCGGCTTCATCCGCAACGTCATGAAATGGCTCAAGATGATCAACGGCGACGCGGGTTCGCCGCTGGTCGCGCGGATCGGCGAGAAAGGCTATCTCTGGGTCAGGGTAACGTCAAAGGGCGTGCCCAACCACGGCGCGCATGTCCATCTCGGCGAAAACGCGATCGAACGGTTACTGGCGGCGCTGACGCCGATCCTCGCTCTGCGGGACCTGCCCTGTCCACTGCCGGAAGGAATCGCCAGGACGATCCGCGACGCAAAACCGATCTCCGAGCCGCTGTCGGGCACCGGAGAGGCTGAAACGCTGAGCCATATCACGGTCAATCTCGGGCAGATCGCAGGCGGTCTGAATATCAACACGATCCCGGATTCAGCCGAGGCGCTGCTCGATATCCGCCTTCCGCCGGGTGTCACGATAGAAGACGTACAAACGCGAGTCGCCGCGGCGCTCGATCCGCTTCCGGATATCGCCCGGGAAGTCCTGTCGGAATGCGAACCGAACTGGACCGATCCCGATCATGAACTGGTCCAGCTGGTCCAGCAGAGCGCCCGCGTCGCGACCGGACAGGACGTTGCCGTTAATCTGCGGCCGGGATTTTCCGACGCCCGTTTCTACCGGCAGCACGGAATACCCTCGGTGGTCTACGGTGTCGCGGCCAACAATATGGGCGGTGCCGACGAGTACGCGACGATAGAAGACCTAAGGGCCGTCTTCGCCGTGCACGCGCTGACCGCGTTCGACTACCTAACCGCCGAGTCCTGATTGCACCGCGTGGTGCGCGGCCGCATACTCCGCTTCCCTTTCAGACGGTAGAGCGAGGCGGACATGGCGCGCGGAATTATCACGGCACCCCAACCCGAGGCGGTCGAGGCCGGCGCCGTCGTCATGATGAAGGGTGGCAACGCCGTCGACGCCGCGATCACTTGTGCCCTAGTGCAAACCGTCGTCGATCCGCAGATGTGCGGCATCGCCGGGTTCGGCTCCATGCATCTTTACCTGCCCAAGAAGGGCTTCCACGGCTGCATCGACTTCCACACCCGCGCGCCGGCATCGGTACGCGAAGATATGTGGGAAGATTTGATCGTCGGCGAAGCCCGCGACGGTTTCGGCTTCTTCCTGAAGGACCGGGTTAACGAGGTCGGCTACCAGTCGGTCATGATCCCGGGCAGTCTCAAGGCCTATTACGAGGCGGTCGAAGAACACGGAACGATGAACTGGAAGGATGTCTGCGCCCCGGCGATCAAATACGCCGAGGAAGGCTTCGTCATCCGGCCGCATGTCTATGATTACTGGACCAAGAAGAACGATAACGGTCGTGTCGCCAGCGGCGACAAAATGCGTTCTACTCCAGCCGGCCGCCGCATCTATCTCGATGAAAATGACGAGCTTAAGAAGGTCGGCAGCGTACTCAAGAACCCTGATATGGCGCACACCTTGCGCCGCATCGCGGAAGGTGGCGCCGATGTCTTCTATTCCGGCGAGATGGCCGAGGAGATCGCCGCCGACATGGCTGCGAACGGCGGATTGCTCTCCTACAAGGACCTCAAAAACTACAAGACCGTCCGGGCCGAACCGCTGTGGACGGACTATCGTGACTACCGCATTTCCAGCAACCAGCCGCCGGGCGGCGGGATCATGGTCCTGGAGATGCTCAACATCCTGGAGAATTTCGATCTGGCGGGCATGGGCCACAATTCGCCGGAATATATCCGCGTCGTCAGCGAGGCGATGAAATACGCCACGATCGACAAGGACAACCGGGTCGGCGATCCGCTGTTCGTGGACGTACCGTTCGACGAACTGCTCGACAAAGGCTATGCGGGTACGCTGGCCGCCGCGATCAGGGCGGGCGAGAAAGCCCATGTCGAGCGGCTGAACGAGGTGCCGGAATCGAAGGATACGACCCATGTCTGCACCCTCGACGCCGACGGCAACGCGGTTACGATGACCCATTCGCTGGGCATGGCGTCCGGCGTCGTCACCGACGGGCTCGGGTTCATGTACAATGGCTGCATGAGCGTCTTCGATCCGCGCCCCGGCCGCGCCGGTTCGCTGGCGCCGGGCAAAGGCCGTTTCACCGCCATGTCGCCGTCCATCGTCTTCAAGGGCGACGAGCCGCATGTCGTCATCGGCGCGCCCGGCGGCACCTACATCACCATGGGCGTACTGCAGGGCATCCTCAATGCGCTGGATTTCGGCATGCCGATCAGCGACGCGGTCGCGGCACCGCGATTCTCCACCAACAGCGACACGATCGACGTCTGCAACCGCATCCCGCGCTTCGTCACCGACGAGTTGGAGAAGATCGGCTATCCGGTGGCGCGCAGCTATCTCAGCTATCATTTCGCTGGCGTGCACGGCATCCGGATCGACGACGGCGTCTGGTCGGGCGGCGCCGACCCGGGCCGCGACGGCATGGCGCTGATCGTCTAAGGGAAATCCTAAAATAACCAAAGGTGTAATTTCCGCGCCGCAGCCGGAAGCCGTCGAGGCCGGCGCGCTGGCATTGAAGCGCGGCGGCAACGCGGTCGACGCGGCCATCACCTGCACGCTGGTACAGGGCGTCGTCGACCCGCTGATGTGCAGCATCGCCGGCGTCGGCACGTTGCAGGTCTACCTGCCCGGCCAAGGCGTCCATGAATGCCTCAACTTCCTCGGCAAGGCCCCCGCAGCCGCGCGCGAGGATATGTGGGAGGACCTAATCGAAGGCGAAACCCTGGACGGTTTCGGCTTCCGCCTGCGCGGCAAGGTCAACGAGATGGGTTACCAGTCGATCGCCGTTCCAGGCAGCCTCAAGGCCTATTACACGCTGGCGACGCAGTACGGCGCGATGGACTGGAAGGACATCGTCCAACCGGCGATCGATCACGCCGAAAACGGCTGGACCGTCCGTCCACACGTCCACAGATACATGTCGTTGCAGGAATCGGCGTTCGGGCGCGTCGGCAATCACGAAAAACTTTGCAGTTTCGAAGCCTCCAGCAACCTGCTGATTGGTGAGGATGGAAAACCGCATGAACCCGGCACGCGAGTTGTGAACTGCAACTACGCGGAAACCTTGAGGCGCATCGCGGTGAACGGCGCCGGTATCTTCTACTCCGGTGAAATCGCGGAGGAGATTGCGGTCGAGATGGATCGAAACGGCGGGCTAATCACGCGAGACGATCTCAAGGCCGTCGCACCGACCCGCACCGAACCGCTGTGGGGCACCTATCGCGGCGATCGGATAGCGACAAATCACCCGCCGGGCGCCGGCATGGTGCTGCTCGAAATGTTGAACATCTTGGAAAATTTCGATCTCCGGGCGCTCGGCCACAATTCACCGGGCTACATTCAGATTCTCGCGGAGACGATCAAGCATGGCATCATCGACAAGGCGGCCTTTATGGGCGACCCGGCTTATGTCGATATCCCCATCGAACGGCTGACGGGGAAGGCGCATGCGAAAGGTCTGGCAGACAGAATCAAGGCGGGCGAAAGAGCGCATGTCGAACGCATGCCGATTGCCCGAGAGTCGAAAGATACGACACAGGTATCGACACTCGACGAAGATGGTAATGCGGTGACGATGACCCACACGCTGGGGATGCCGTCCGGTGTCATTAGCGAAAATCTCGGCTTCATGTACAACGGCAGCATGGGAATCTTCGACCCGCGCCCGGGCCGGGCCGGCTCCATCGCACCGGGCAAGGGCTACAGCAGTTCGATGACGCCCACTATCGTGTTCAAGAACGATGCGCCCCATGTCGTGATCGGCGCACCAGGGGCGACACATATCACACTCGGCATCATGCAGGTGCTGCTCAACATCCTCGAATTCGATATGTCCATCAGCGACGCCATCGCGGCACCGCGCTTCTCGGTAACCAGCAACGCGATCGATGTCAGCAATCGCATTCCACGCTACGTGACGGACCAGGTTGCGGAAAAGGGCTACGAAATCCGGCGCAGTTCCGAAAGCTACGGCTTCGCCGGTGTCCATGGCGTCATGAACGACAACGGCGTTCTGTCGGGCGCCGCCGATCCGGGCCGCGACGGCATGGCGCTCGTCGTCTAACCGAGAACGACAGTGTTCGATCGGTTATGGATCGCGTTCACGATGCTGAGCGCGGTGCAGGCCGAGGTCTTCGGCCCAGGCATGAAAGACCCGGGCCCGATCGACGGACCGAACCCGGGCTGAAAGGCGGGCCCGCGATGGTGCGGGCCCTGAGGAAACCTCTTCCTAGAACTGTGCGGTTTCCGTCGATCCGGCCATCGCCGTGGTCGAGGATTGTCCGCCGGCCGCGGTATCGGCGACCGCGTCGAAATAGCCGGTGCCGACCTCGCGCTGATGACGCGTCGCGGTATAGCCTTCCGACTCGGCGGCGAACTCGGCTTCCTGCAGTTCAGAATATCCGGCCATGCCGTTTTCGCGATACGATTTGGCCAGCTTGAAGGTGGACAGGTTCAGGCTGTGGAAGCCGGCCAGGGTGATGAACTGGTACTTGTAGCCCATCGCCGCGATATCGCGCTGGAAGCTCGCCATCTCTTCCTTGCTCAGATGGCTTGCCCAGTTGAAGGAGGGCGAGCAATTGTAGGCCAGCATCTGGTCCGGAAACTCGCTGCGGATCGCATCGGCGAAACGGCGCGCTTCGTCAAGGTCCGGGGTCGAGGTCTCGCACCAGATGAGATCGGCGTAGGGCGCGTAGGCGAGGCCGCGCGCGATGGCGCACTCGATGCCACCTGTCATGCGGTAGAAGCCTTCGGCGGTCCGCTCGCCGGTCAGGAACGGCCGGTCGCGTTCGTCGATATCGCTGGTGATCAGCCGGGCCGCGTCGGCGTCGGTGCGCGCCATGATGACGGTCGGCACGCCCATCGTATCCGCCGCAAGCCGCGCCGCGTTCAAGGTGCGGATGAAGCTTTGCGTCGGCACCAGCACCTTGCCGCCGAGATGACCGCATTTCTTCTCGGAAGCGAGTTGGTCCTCGAAATGGATGCCCGCCGCGCCGGCTTCGATCATGGCCTTGGCCAGTTCGAAGGCATTCAGCGGACCGCCGAACCCGGCCTCGGCGTCGGCGATGATCGGCAGAAGATAGTCGGTCTCGTCCGTCGCCTCGCCATCCGCACGTTCGAGATGCTGGATCTGGTCGGCGCGGATCAGCGCCTGATTCATGCGCCGGATCACCTTCGGCACGCTGTCGACGGGATAGAGGCTCTGGTCGGGATACATAGCGCCGGCGCTGTTCGCGTCGGCCGCGACCTGCCAGCCGGACAGGTAGATCGCCTTCAATCCGGCCTTGGCGTGCTGCACGGCCTGGTTCCCGGTAAAGGCGCCGAAGGTCGGCACGTAATCCTCGGTCTGCAGCAGTTTCCACAGCTTGCGGGCGCCCATCTCGGCCAGGGTATGGCGGATGCGGATCGAGCCTGTCAGGCGGCGCATCTCTTCCGCGCCGTAATCCCGGCGGACACCGTCCCAGCGGCCCGGATCGGCGCAAGGCCATGTTTTCTCGGTGCCCTTGGAACAGGTCTCGGTATCGCCGTCGGTTTTAAGCGAGATGCCGTTGTCGGCACGCGACAGGTTCTCTTCGATTTCCGTTTTCAGGTTGCGTATCTGGTCGTACATGATGGTCTCTCTTCTTGTTCTGGCGGCCGGATCGACTGTGCGATCCTGCCTTGGATGATCCCGAAGTCGCCAAGGGCGTCCGTCTCGCCCCTGGACACTCAACACATGATCAATATTAATTACAAAATTTGCCAAATTTCAATAACCACTTGTAATACATATAATTATAATGTAACTTTTAGAAATATTACGTATTTCTATTTGTAAATTATGTAAATTTAGAATGGCTGACAAAACAACGACAAAGACCCTCAAGCTTGGCGCCAAGATCCGCCGCTTGCGGCGGGCCGACGGCATGACCCAGGCGCAGTTGGCCCGGAAGCTCGACATATCCGCCAGTTACCTGAACCTCATCGAGCACAACAATCGCAATGTCACCGTCGACCTGTTGCTGCGCCTGGCGGAACAGTTCGGTCTCAACCTCGCCGATTTGGCGGAGGACGAGGAAGGCGGGCTCGTCGCCGATCTGATGGAGGTCTTCGGCGACGCGATGTTCGACGAGATGGATCTCACGACCACCGACGTGCGCGAACTGGTCTCGGCCACCCCGGTTGCGTCCAAGGCCGTCGTGGCGCTGTACGACGCCTACCGCAAGACGCAGACGGACGTGCTGACCCTGACCGAACAGGTCTCCGACGAAGCCGGCGCCCTGCTCGACTTCGAAAGCCAGTTGCCGGCGGAACGGGTCTCCGACTTCATCCAGGAGAACAATAACCACTTCCCGGACATCGAGGAGGAAGCCGAGCGGGTACGGCGCGACGCGCGGCTCGACGCGCGCGACCCGTTCAACGCGATGACCGATTACATGCAGACCGCGTTTGGCGTACGCGTCGCGGTGTTGCCGCCGGCACCCGGCGCCGAAGCGGCCCGGCGTTACGATCCGACTCACCGGACGCTGGAAATCTCGGAACGGCTCGCGCGCCACAGCCGGATTTTCCAGTTGGCGCACCAGTTGGGCCTGATCGCCGCCGGATCCGTTTTCGATATGTTGTTGAACGAGGGTGGGTTGACGAGCGGGGAAACGCGGGCCCTCGGCAAGGTCGCGTTAGCCAACTATTTCGCATCCGCGGTGATCATGCCCTACGAACCGTTCCTGGAGAGCGCCAAGGCGCTGCGCTATGACATAGAACTGTTGCAGCACCATTTCGGCACCAGCTTCGAACAGGTCTGCCACCGCCTGACCACGTTGCAGCGGACCGGCCGCAAGGGCGTGCCCTTCCACATGCTGCGGGTCGACATCGCCGGCAACGTGTCGAAACGCTTCTCGCTATCGGGCCTGCGTATTCCGCGCTACGGCGGCGCCTGTCCGCGCTGGAACGTCTACGCCGCCTTTCTGTCGCCCGGCGTCATCAACGCGCAGATTTCCGTCATGCCGGACAAGGAGAACTATTTCTGCATCGCCCGCACGGTGCACACCCGCGCCGGTGGCTACGGCGCGCCGCAGAGCTTCCTGTCGATCGGGCTCGGTTGCGGGATCAGCCACGCACGGGAACTGGTCTACGCCGACGGCATCGATCTGGACAAACCGGACCGGCGCATTCCGGCCGGCGTTCAGTGCCGGACCTGCGAACGGATGGATTGCCGCCAGCGGGCCTTCCCGCCGGTCTATCACCGGCTCAATATCGATGAGAATGTGCGCGGCCTTTCGGCTTACGTCTCTACCGGGCAGTCATAAAATTGGTCGAGAATTTGACAAAATAGTCTTCAGGGCCGAGCACTGCGGCCAGATATTTAGGCGTTGAGCGTGCCCGAGGAGAGAAAACTCCATGTACAAGCCCGTCATCTATCCCGATCACATCGAACCGCTGGTCCTGTTCGTCGAAGAGACGCCGGGACATCACGGCGGACCGCGGCATCCGATTGCCGGGCTGCACGCGGTACGCAGCATCGCCGAACGGCTGACGGGCGATATCGCCATGATGCCGGTCGTGCAGAACGTGGCGCTCGCCAACAAACATCTCCATCACCATTCGATGGGCCCGTACATCCTTGCCGAGACGGAACCCGCCTCCAGGAACGACGATGTCGAGGCCACCGTCGAGGAGATGCAGTACTTCCTCGACCGCGGCGCCTACCACGCAATGGACAGCTACTACCTGTTTTTCCTGCAGAAGATGCGCCGATGCAGCTACTCGACAAACTGCTGGAGGTGGCAGTTCCGAAGAATGCGGCGGACGATCATTACCTGTTGTATCCGACCTTCACTTGGCGCGCGTTGGAGTATTTCGGCTGGGACTACGCCAAGTACCTGATCCGGCCGGCGGTTCGCTACGTCACGCGGCCGCCCGCGGCAAAGGCGATGCCGGCGATCGACGAGTTGATCGAGGAACACGGATTGCTGAGCCGCGTGCTGCGCTACAAGACGGACGAGAGCGAGACCGAAGCGGTCACCGCGCTGGCCGAAACGATCGCGCATTGCAACACGTTCGAGGAATTCCAGGCGACCCGCCCGTCGCTGCGTTGGAAACACCTCGTGTCCGCCGTTCAAGCCGCCGCGATCTCGCATGGCCGTCTGCAAGAGGTCTATGACAACGCCCGCGGCGTGATTCACTTCTAGGGCGGCGCGGCGCGCCCTTCACCCAGCCCTGAATGGTCACCAAAACCATTCAGGTGTCCGCATTATACCAAGTCGAAAATTCCGCATCGGCCTGGAAATAGCCTGCAGAAACCTCAAAACCCGGAGGCAAGGCCCAGGATCATCATCCTGGGCTTTTACGGAAATCGACTAAATCAACCGGCTACGACATCGACGCGGTACGCAGGCCAGCGGCCTGGATGCTGTATGGCCCGGCGAAGGCCGGCGCGTAGCCTTTCAGGTTCTTCACGCCTGCTTGCGGCAATAGGACGTAGTGGGTGTAGATTCTCGGCAGCTCATCATTGACAATCTCCGCGACAGCTTGATACCGCGCAAGATGCTGCGCGACCGCGAACAGGCTGGCGGCTAAAGGAGAGGGTATGGCGACACAAAACACATCCCGAAGCGGCCCGCTTGGCGGTCTGCGTATCGTCGAGATGGCGGGCAAAGGGCCGGCACCCTATTGCGGCATGATGCTCTCGGACATGGGCGCCGACGTAATCCGCATCGACCGTATCGCCGCCCCGGGCCAGCGGTTCGATCACTATGTCGATCCCATGTCGCGCGGCCGCCGCTCCA
>CAYLTU010000044.1:11740-26958 GCA_964386465.1 uncultured Rhodospirillaceae bacterium | reverse complement strand
GTGAACGGCGGCGGCGGCTGGCGGTAGTGGTCAGGGACCACCGCCATCCTCCCCTCACCCTGCCCTCTCCCCAAAGGTAGAGGGTTCGTTGTAGTGTCGCGACTCAACTCCCTCTCCCCGGGGAGAGGGTTGGGGTGAGGGGAATTCAAGCACGGGAAAAGACGAAAACTGGGGAGACTATCAATGCCAAAACGACGCGTAAGCCATCCGCAGGTTGGCGAGCCGCCGGCCGATACCTGGTCGAACTGCCTGATCGTCGACCGGCATGTCTACATCGCCGGCATGACCGCGCGCGGCCCGGATTTCGACGGCGCGATCGACGGCGGCGACGCCTACAGCCAAGCGGTTGCTATCTTCACCAAGATCAAGCGCCTGATGGAGGCCGCAGGCGGGACGATGGACGATGTGGTCAAGGTGCTGATCTACCTGACCGACATCGACGACCGCGATGCGGTCTGGAAGGCGCGGAGAGAGTTCTTCACCGGCGACTACCCGGTCTCGACCCTGATCGAAATCAGCAAGCTCGTGCGGCCCGAACTCTGCGTCGAGATCGAGGCAGTCGGTTATCTCGGGTCCACGAGCGCGGACGAGCCCGCCAACTCGGAATAGGCCGGTCGCGGCATACCAGCTACTTGAATGATTCCCAATTGTAGAGCGGCGTTTCCTTGTCGGCGAAGCGCCGCACCGCTTCCTTGTGGAACTCCGTATCGCGGCAGATCGACTGGCCCGCCGCCTCCATCTCCAGCAGGGTGCGGTGGTCCTGATTGTAGGACTGGTTCAGCACGTTCTTGGCGACGCCGATCGCCGTCGTCGAGGCGTGGGTGAAGCGGCTGGCGAAGGCGCGCGCCTCCTCCATCGCGTTCTCTTGGCTGACCAGATCGTAGATCATGCCCATTTCCTTCGCCTCCTCCGCATAGACGCGGCGACCGGAGAAGACCAGCTCCTTGGCGCGCATCTGGCCAACCAGGCGCGGCAGGATGTAGAAACCGCTCCAGTCCGGCACCAGGCCGATGCGGGCGAAGGCCTGCATGAAGAAGGCGCGCGGCGTCGCCAGCACGAAATCGCCGGCCAGCGCCAGATTGCAGCCCGCCCCCGCGGCCGCGCCGTCGACTAGGGTGATGACCGGCAGCTCGATATGGAACAAATTGTAGATCGTGCTGTGGCTGCCGCGCATGCGGCTGCGCGAGGCGTTCGCCTCGACCCCGCCGGCCTGCTGCGTGTTGTTCATGTTCTTGACGTCGCCGCCGGCGCAGAAAGCCCCGCCCGCGCCGGTGATCAGCAACGCCTTCACGTCGTCGCCCGCGCGGTTGCGCGCGTCGTTCAACGCCTCGTCGAGCTGCTCGCGCATTTCGATGCTAAGCGCGTTTTTCGCCTCCGGCCGGTTGAGCGTGATCGTCGCGATCTGCTCGCTGACCTCATAGATAACGTGCTGTTTTCCCATCGGGCTGTCCTTCTCGTTCGTGTGTTCGTCCAAGACGCCGCGCGCCGCTGGGCGCATATTGTCACGTCGCAGCGGTTGGCGGAAGGTGGCTAGATCGACGTGCTCTACCTGTCGCCCCGAATTCAATCCGGGCCCCAGCCCCTCTACGCGCGCGGGCGCCGGCTGGGTCCCGGATCGGTGGCGCGGTGCGCCTTGTCCGGGACGACACGGTTGTGAATTAGCGGGACGTCAGCCACCACTCCCCGTCATTCTCGGGCTTGGCCCGAGAATCCACGTCGACCACTGCGCCCTCGTCCGGCATGGGCCCTCGGGTCGAGCCCGAGGGCGACGGAGTGTGGAGAAAGCGCCCTACCCCGCCAGCGACCCGTGCACCGCGTCGCGCAGGAATTCCCGGTCTTCGTCGCATTCGACCGGGCTGCCGGCGCGGTGGCCCCAGATGGATTCGATGGGGCGGTAGTCGGCGTTCGGGATGCGGGCGGCTTCGGCCTCGCTGTCCTCGGGCGTGAAGTAGAGGTCGGTGCGGCCGGGCATGACGAGGGTCTTCGCCGCGATGGCGCCCAGCGCCTTGTCGAGATCGCCCTCATAGAGGGCGTTGGCGCTGATGTCGGAGCGGGTCCAGACGTCGAGCATGGCGACAAGATTGTCGCCGTCGCGGCGCAGATAGTTGGCCTCCCAGCCGCGGACCAGATAGTCCTCCAGCGAACCGAAGCCAATATCGCGGTAGACGTGCTCGCGGTAGAAGGCCTGCGACATGGCCCAGCCGGCATAGACGCGGCCCATGGCGCGCAGGCCGCGCACCGGGCGTTCGGCGAAGTAGCCGTCGCGCCAGCCCGGGTCGGCCGTCAGGGTGGCGCGCACGCCTTCCAGGAACACCTTGTTGTGCGGCGAGGTGCGGGCGGAGCCGCAGACGGCGCAGATGCGGTCGACCTGGTCGGGAAATATCGCGCCCCAGTGCAGCGCCTGCTGCGCCCCCATCGACCAGCCATAGACGAGCGCCAGCCGCTCGATGCCGAAGACCTCCTCGAGCAACCGCTTCTGCGCGTGCACATTGTCCCAATGGGTAAATTCCGGCCAGCGGCCCTTGTCGAACGGCTCGCCCGTATTGCTCGGCGAGGTCGAAAGCCCGTTGCCGAACATGTTCGGGATGATCACGAACCAGCGGTCGGTATCGAGGATATGGCCCGGCCCGATCAGCCACTCGATGTCGGTATGGTGTGCGCCGAACGGGGTCGGGTAGAGTACGGCGTTGGAGCGGTCTTCCGCCAACTTGCCGTAAGTCTTGTAAGCGAGGAACGCGCCCGGCACGGTCATACCGCATTGCAGGCGCAGATCGCCCAGAGCGAATTGTTCGTAATCTGGCATAACGTTATGCTCCCTTCCCGGCTCCATATCGTTTGTATCCTGCGGCCCGCAAGCCGCAGGCGGGGTAATCGCCGCGGCTGTAGCCCCAATCGTGCCGTATGGCGCTTTCGCCACCGTCAGGCATGCCGATTTCTTCCCAATCCTAGTGGACACAATCTAGCGGTGCCGGGTCCAGGCCAGCACCATTGCCGGAATGATGGCGAAAAGGAACACCAAGGCAAGCGCGGAAAATCCGTCCTGGAAACCCAGCGTGTTTGCCTGCGCGTGAACGACCTTGCCGAGATAGTCGAGCGCGACCGGGCTATGCAACGCCGAAGGTACGCCGGCCTCGCCCAGCATGCCGTGCACGCCGGACAACATCTCGCGGGTTGCCGCATTGCCCGCCGTCTGAGTCGCCGCGAGCAGGTCGCTGTGCCACTGCGTGCGCTGCTCCATGATCACCACCAGCAAATTGATCCCGCTGGCACCGCCCAGCAACAGGAAGAAATTGATCGCGCCCACGCCCTGGTTGACTTTCTCGGCCGGCAGGGAGGCTATCGCGACACTGTTCATCGACGGGACGACCAGAGCGAGCCCGAGCCGGCCGATGAAGATGAACAGGCCGATGCTCCACGCGACCGTATCGAGATCGGCGCCGGCCATCAGCACCATGCTGATCGCGAAAATAAGCAAGCCGACAATAATCGGAACGTGGTGCGGCACGTAATCGGCCAACCGTCCCGTCCAGGGTAGAATCGCCATCGCGATGAGACTGCCCGGCAGTATCAGGAACCCCGCAAGGGTTGCCGGATAATCCTGCACCAATTGGCTAAAAATCGGAAAAACGTAGATCGTCGCGAAATTACCGCAACCGAAGAGCAGTGCGATCAAGGCGGCGGAAGCGAACTGCGGATTACGGAACAGGCTCATATCCAACAGGCCGGCACCCGTTCGCATTTGCGACAGGACGAAACCGCCACCGGCCGCGCCGGCGATTGAAAACAGGCCGGTGATCTCGTTCGAGAACCAGCCTTCGCGCTGTCCGTTGGCGATCGCCGTCATCAGACAGAACAAGGCGACATTCAAGGAGATGAACCCGATCCAATCGAAACGCCGCGCGCGCCCGGCCGGGCGTTCGGCTGGCAGGAACAGCAGCCCCATCACGAAGGCGATCACCACGGTCGCCATCGGTGTCAGAAAAATATAACGCCAGGTCAGATTGTCGATGGTCAGTCCGCCGATATAGGGCCCAACGCCCAGCGCCGCCACGATCCCCATGCTGAACAGACCCATGGCGAGACCGCGCCGCTCCGGCGGAAAGACCTGGACCAGGATGATCATCACCAGTGGCTGCAGCGCACCGGCGGCGAACCCTTGTAGGACACGCCCCAGGATTATGAAGTCGATGGTCGGACCGAAACCGCTCACCGCACTGCCGAAACTGAACAGTAACAACGCCACTGTAAACGTAAGGCGTTGACCTAATTTCTCAGTAATCCAAAGGCTTACGAGCTGGCTTGAAACCATGGTCGCAAAGAAGGCGGTCGCAAGAAACTGCGCCTTGGCTTGACCGATAGCGAAAGCCCCCATCACGTCCGGGACGGCGACGTTCACGATCGTGCTCGAGAACACCATGGTGAAGAACGCGAGCATAGCCGTCGTCGCCGCAAGCCAACGATATGCGGGCCCGTACCGCTCGAACAATTCGTCTATGCCGTTGGAAAAGTGTATCACCTCCCGCCCCAACAAGACCTATCGAGGCTACGGTATCATTGCCACCGGTGCTTGTAGGAGGATTTCTCGGCCGGCCTCACTGGCCGGAATGCGTAATCGTTAATGCTTACCCGCGCCCAGTGTGTTGCCGCCGGGATGTGAAGCGATGCCGAAAGCGCTTTTCCCGCCCTGCTCGGCATCGTACTTCTCGGCCGCCAGCCTATCGATCTCAGCCAGGAAACGCTGTTTTTCGCGCGCCGCCATATCGAGGATGCGAAGGTCGCCGGTCGAATACGCGATCTGCCGGTATTCCGCTTCCGAGCGCAGCGCCTGGGCCAGATACTCGACTTGCCGGACGCTGTACGCCTCGCCCTGGATCATCCGAAGGTGTTCGGCATCGATATCGACCTGCATGAAGTCTCCGTTTACAGAGGGCGTCAGCGACCGGTCCAGAGCGAGGCGTTGATCGCGCGACAGGGCGGCCAGCGCGGTCTCGACATTTGCGCGTTCCTCGTCGAAGGCGCGATGCGCCGCGTTGATCCGTTCGTGGACTGAATCGAAGTCCTGTTTCTCGAGTAGAAATTCGTCCTCGGCGCGAGCGACGAAAGTCTCTGCGGACGCGGTTTCGCTCTGTGCCAACTTCAAACGCCGCATCGCCTGCAGGAGATCGCTTCCGGCGCCGGCCGTAAATCGCTGCAATGTCGCGAGTTCCGCCTTGACGAAGGCGATATCGGAGTTGGTTTCCTGGCTCTTCGGCAACGCCAGAAGATCCTTGAGTTCCGCTTGCGCGCCTGCGACTTCCAGTGCCGCGCGATTGTAAACGGTTTTCGCTTCGTCGACAGCGCCTTCCGAATAGAGGACGGAAAGGAGGGCGCCGGCGGCGGTGTTTTTGGATTCGGAGAGCTTAAGGTCAGCCTCCTCCATCACGCTGCGCGCGGTATCCAGTTCCGGCTCCAGGGCGACAAGCGAGTCGACGAGCGCCGTCTTATCCTCGGCCATGACCATTTCGACGAGGCGCGTGACAACCGACCTGCCGTAGTCGCAACCGTCTTTCGCGAACCCGGGCGCCGCGACCGTCAGAGCCAGGAAACCGACCGCGGAGAGACTAAAAAGCCGTACCGATTTCATGATGTCATCCTTTCTCACTGCAACAATCCCTTCCGACCGGATTGCGCGACATCTCATTACGACGCCGTCCGGCCGGGCCGAAGAAATTAAAGCCAAACCGAAATATATAATTCATAAATTTTATCCAATTTTACTTCTAATTACTTACGGTGACTATTATTATACAGAAATAAAACCACACATAAAGAAGTATCGAATTGGATTTATTTAAATATTATTATTAAGCTTACTGTATTGCCGTACCCTGTATTTTCACGAAGCAGTTAAGCCCGCGATACGCCCGATACGGCGCGTCCGATTCCGTAACTATCCTGGGATATGAAAGGATTAGAACGGCGGTTTAAGCGATCCGACGAGCCAGGCCGCGCCAATGACGCTACCGATCAAGGCGACGGAGAACGCATAGACGAGCCGCGCCGGCGACGCGCACCATCTCAACGTATCGAGCACGATCTTCAGCCAGGACTCTTGTACCGGCGCCCGGAAAAATATGAACGCGGCCACCAACGAGGGAACCGCGCCGAAAAAGAAGCCGAAGCCATAGGACTCGGTGACGAACAGCAGGCCGCCGTAGATCGCGGGATAGATCATCATGGCGATGCTGGTGAAGGACAACACACCGCCGGTCACGCCGCCCACCTTGCCCGGCGGCGCCAGACGAGCGGTTTCCGCCAGCAACACGCCATGCCAGCTCAACGCGGAAATGTTGTAGAGGATCGCGACCGCGACGATCGACGTGAAACTCCAGCCGAAATCGTAGTTTCCCGTCAGCACCGCCGCGACAAACCCGAACAGGCCGATCATACCCATGACGATTCGCGGCGACACCAGCGTGCTGCCCATCCAGCCCCACAGAATACGAGCCACAATCGCGGTCGTGCTAGCGATCGCAAAGGCTAGACCCGCATCAACCTCGCTGTATTCCAGCCCATCGATTAGAAAAAGGATGAAGAACCCGGCGTAGATCGACTGCAGCCCGCCGAAAGCAAAGGCGGCGAACGCCAAGTCGCGAAGGTTCGGGTCGGAGACGACGATCTTCATCGTCTCGGAAACGCCCGCAAAGGACGGCCGCACCGTCGGATCGCGGTCGGTGTCGAAAAAGGCGCGGAAAGGCTGCAGTATGATCCCCATGGAGAGGACGATCATGGCCGACACGAAAGCCGCGCCGTAGGCGTCGAGATAGACCGACTCGCCGATTGTCGCCACGTAGAAGCCGAGCCCGAGAAGTGCCGGCACCAGCAAACCGCCGATCAGGCTGCCGACCGGAACGCCCGTCTGTTTGACGGAGAAGATCACCGGCGCCAAATGCCGCGGGCAATGGCGGGCTAGGATATGCGAACTGGCGGGCGTCGAGATCGCCCCCGCACCGAGCAAAATCGCTCCCAGCGGATAGAGCCACAGAATACCGCCCGCGATAACGAAAAGACTGCAACCCATCAGTATCAGGCAGATTTGGCTGACGCGCCATGCGCCGTATTTGATGATGAAACCGCCGCACCCCATCGCGGCGACGATCGCCGTCACGTTCTGGATGAAAAGATACAGCCCCAGCCAGGCGCGCGAGATACCGAAATCATCGGCGATCCGGTCGGCAAGGATCGGCAACGCGATCTGGCAGACGTAGGAGAAGGCCTGCTGCAACAGCATCGCGACCGTGGCGATGGTCAGGATGATGCGCCAGTCGAGCTTCGCCAATGGCAAGGGACTAGAACCCGAGCTTGTCGTAAATCTGGATATTCACCTCGACCAGCATGCCTGGCGCGATGGTTGCCGGCGGGTCAAGCAGCTTTATATAAACCGGAATACGCTGGGTCGCCTTGCTGGCGCGGCCATTGAGATCGCCTTCCTTTGCCATTTGCGCGGTCGTAACGCTGCCGATACGGGTCACGGTTCCGACGAAACTATCGAAGGGATAAGCGTCGATATCGATTACGACATTCTGAGAAACCTTCAAGTGACGCAGCTGCGTCTCCTCGATATTCGCCTCGATCCAGAACGAGTTCTTGTCGTGCAGCAGGACAAGTTTTTCGGCCTCCTCCACATGCTCGCCTTCGTACTTGAAGATGTTGTCGATGATTCCATCTATCGGGCTGACGATCGACCAGTGTTTCAACCTCTCCTCCGACTCCAAAATCAGAACCTTGACCTTCTCGATATTGATCTTCGAGATGCCGAGTTCAGAGACCAGCACGTCGATGCTCGAACGCGACGCTTTGATTTCGTCTCGTTCGCGCTCCGCTACACGGACCTTAGCGGCGGCAAAGTTCAGCTCTCCTTCCAGAGCCAGCGCCTTCACCTGCTCCGCCTCCAGCTTGCTTGAGGACAGCAACTGTTTCTTGTGTAGGATCTTGGAGCGGTTCAGGTTCTTCGCCGCCAAGTCCCGGCGGTCCTTAATCGAGTTGTACTCGGTGCGCAGCGCCCTGATTTCCTCGTTCTTCGTCGCCATGCGCGACCGCAGTCTCTTTTCCAGCGAATCCTTCTCGGCAAGCAGCTTGGTAACCCGCGCCTGCTCGCGCAACAAATCCACCTTGAGGCCCTCGACGCGCAACCGTTCGACTTCCGCGTCGAGGGAAACCAGCAGCTGGCCGCGTTTTACTGCGTCGCCTTCCTTGACGTAGATCTTTTCGATACTGGCGTCGACCCGGCTCGACAGCGTCGTCAGCTCCGTCTTGATACGCGCGTCGAATTCGTAGACGTGGGTCAGCCAATAGAACAGTTCGTAGGACAGGAAGCCGATGAGGGCGACGGCCAGCACGAAGATTGTTAGTTTGAGTTTTTTGTTTGATTTCATGAGTTTCTATCGAGCCGCGTCCGGACAAATGTGGCCGCGCCAATGTTGCGGGAGAAAGTGTACGACTTGAAAGCGGCAACGCAAACCGGCCGCATCAACGGGGAGACGACCCGAGAAACGATCGACGCCGAACTCCCGAACGGAAACCGTTACATCGGCTTCAACCGAAAGGCGGAAGTCAGCCGCATGGTCGAGGCGTCGCTGTCGCGCCGTAACATCAAGGTCGATCCGATCATGGAACTCGATACCTTGGAAACCTTCCAGATGATGATCATGCGCGGCCTCGGCGTCGGGATACTGCCGCGCTCGTCGATCCGCGAGCACTTTAAGGACGCATTCTATACCCTGCCCTTCGGATCGCCGGCCTTGCAGCGGCGACTTTCCCTGGTACAGCGCCGCACGCATCACCGGCAAATGTTTCTCGATACCTTGTACGACGCCCTAAATCGTGTCGCCGGCGGTTTTCGCTCGGGTGAAGAAGGGAAATCAGAGGTCAAGCTATAGGAAGGATTTAAACCAGATAGACGAATTTCCGTAAATAATGCCGTCGTCGGTTCTGATCTCCATATATTTTTCGTCATCCGCGAAGAGAACGAAATCGTCCAGCGTTTCGTGGACCGCAACGATCACGCCGGGATGACAGTGTCTGAAGTTACGAAAGATGCTGTCGATATGGTTAACTTCCAAAAGCCCTTTCAAATAGGGCTCATTCACCGGATTGAGGTGCCCTTCGCAACTGTGCCCGCAAATGATTCCGTCCTGCCGTAATATGGGCAGGCAAACTTCGATATCGGACTTCGTTTGCGCGTACCGGTGGTCGCCGTCGATGAAAATAAAATCGAACGTGCCGTCTTCGAACTGTTCGTCCAATCGACTCGAGTCGCAACGGACGGCGGTAACCTTATCCTCAAAAGAGGCGATATTGGATTGGAAGATCGAGTAGGGATCGACCTGACTGATAATCTGCCTGTGTTCCTCGGTATCGCTGCCTTCCCAATGATCGACGCAGACGATTCTATCGGCGTATTCGGCGAAAATCTGAGTCGAGCCCGCGCCCAGCCAAGACCCGATTTCCAGGACGCTGAATCCTTTCCGCCGTGACGAAAATTTTCCCATGAGGCGCCGCAGTGCCTCCGCGTCGAATGGGCTTATTCTCGACTGTGGGTACTGGTCGAAATCGACCGTCATGGAGTTGGTCTCCGGCGTCGAAGAGAAATTGCTATGGCCACCGAACGCGGCTTATTGCCAATGTCGAACAATAATAGACGTCGCGGTCGAGGCCGGCGGTGAGGAACATTCCATTGGCGATGCGGGAGCCGAGGCTAACACGACTCAATACCTCTCCGGTCGGGATATAGACGACGATGAGGCTGTCGTCGCCCGTTTTGTAGTCGTTGATGACGAGTTCGCCGGTATCGGGGAATACGATGGGCTGCATGGACGGCCGCGCGTCGACGGTCCAGGCGACGCGCAGTTCGCCGCCATCCGTCGCTACACCGGCGAGACCGCCATTGATACTGTCCCACGCAATGCAAATGCCGTGTTCCGGTACATGCACTGGCGGCGCGATGATACCGCCGCCGCCCATGTCGAACGGTGCGATTTCGACCATCGTCCCGCTATCGAGTGAAATTTTTAGCAACCGCTGCGGCCCGTTCCACGGCGCCGGCCGCCGCCAGCTCAACAAGGCGCTCGGTTCATCGAATCGGCCGTTCGGATGCTGGCTGTAGATTGCCCGCAGGGAATCGATGTCGCCATTGTCCATCAACCACAGTGCCCCATCGGAGATGCAGCCATCCCAAGACAATCCCTGATCGCCGCCTTCCATTCGATATTGCGGCGACCAGCCTTCGTCGACCGTTAAACGGTCAGGCATAACACGGATGCGCCAGACTTTCTCGATGCCGGGGATGTAAATGAACTCACCGTCGTCCGTCAGGTCGCTTGCGATACGGCCCATCGATCCTTCCGACAGGGCGAGCGGCGGGCCGAGTAAGTCAAGAGACTCGGGGTCGAGCCGGGTAATCGTAGAAGGCCCCTGCCCTGCCAACCGCAGGTCTTTCGTTACAACGCTGCCGTCCGCCAGGATGAGCAACCCATTGTGCGCCTGGTCGACCGGCAATTTGCGTTCCACGACGACATCGCATTCAAGATCGAGGCGATGCAAATAGGACCCGTTGACCTTGTAGATATCGCCATTCGCATGCGCCGCGATGGCGCCGCACCAGACATGATCGCCACAGGGGAGTTCCGGCGATTCCTCTAATACGTCCAATGTGTCCGGATCGAGCTTCTGCAGCCAACCGAAAGGCGGCGGTCCCGTGAAAGCTGGCATCGTACCGCCGAGATAGAGCTCGCCCGCGCCACGCCAGATCGTCATCACGTTCCAGCGGCCGTTGATCTTCGTCACGACGTCCGGCGTTGCGCCCTTCGCGTAAAGACCGCCATGAGCGGCCTTTTGCCGTCGGTTCCCGCCGCACTCGACGGGCCAATGCGAGGGGAAATAGCCGGCGAGCGGGGTGTCCCTGTCATTCGAGGTGTTCATGTTCAAAAGTCGCGCCTGTGCTACCGGCTCCACGCATCTCAATTGGAACGGAAAATCCAGTCAGGTATGCGCCAGTCTTTTTCGGCCATTGTCATTCCCATCGAACGGCTTCCCACTTATTTCTTCGTAGTTTGCGGCACGCAATCATTGCGGCTTGCAGGCCAATTGTCCAAGCTGAACATCCGTTGTCCCACCGAAACTGTGCTGTGAATTCCTCCAGTGCGACAAATTTTTTGAAAGAAAGAGAGCTCCATGAAAATGCGGCCGTCTACGCGTCTGCGCGAACTCCTTGCTGAAAATCGGATTTTGGTGAAGCCCGGCGCGTTCAACGCATTGAGCGCGCTGATCATCGAAAAGCAAGGCTTCAAGGTAATGGGATTATCCGGTTATTCGGTCTCCGCCAGCTTGCTGGGCAAACCGGATATCGGACTGATTACGATGGACGAAATCGTTACGGTCGCCCGCTATATCACGAGCGCGACATCTATTCCGGTTCTGGCGGATGCCGATACCGGGTTCGGTAACGCCATAAACGCAATGCGTACGACCGAAGAATTCATCGGTGCAGGCGTTGCCGGCATTCATATCGAAGACCAGGTTGCACCTAAACGCTGCGGTCACGTATCCGGCAAACAATTGGTGCCGATCGAAGAGGCAGCCGGAAAGTTTCGCGCCTGCGCGAAGGTACGCGACGATACCGATCCTGACTTCCTCATCGTGGCACGGTCCGATGCCAGGGGCGTTGCCGGCGGCACCATCGAGGACGTAGTCCGACGCGGTAACGCCTATGCCGAAGCCGGCGCCGATATGTTCTTCCCCGACGCCTTGGTGTCGGAGGAGGAAGTCGAACGGGTGTGCAGGGAAGTCCCTCTGCCGATTCATTTCAACCGCACCGGCGTCTCCCCCATGGTTTCCAAGGAACGCCTGCAGGAAATGGGCGTCGCCATGGTCAGTAACGCCAGCGGCGCGCTGCGCGCGGCAATGCGCGCCATGTGGAACTACGCCGAGTCCTTCGCCGAACGGGACGTAGATTTTGTCCTGGAGTTTTTGGATGAAGGCAAAGAGCACCCAACCGGGGATTTGCACGGTTTCATGGGCTTTCCGGAAATCCGCGCACTGGAAGAGGAGTTCTTGCCTTCCGAAGAGGTCATTGCGCGCTATGAAGGATCGATCGGCTATGAATTATGACCAAATCAAAACGCTTTCGGGAACTCATTGATCGCGACAGGATATTCGTGCGTCCGAGTTGTTTCGACGCCATGTCCGCGAAAATTCTCGAAGCCAACGGGTTCGAAGCGGTGGGCCTGTCCGGCTACGCGGTCTCGGTTTCGCGGCTTGGCAAGCCGGATAGCGGACAGGTCACGCTTACCGAATCCGTTCGAATGGCGCGTTATATCTGCCAGTCCGTCGACCTTCCCGTCATGGTCGATGCGGATACGGGGTATGGCAATGCCATCAATGTCATGCGGACGGTTGAAGAAATGATCGGTGCCGGCGCGGCGGCCCTGTTCATCGAAGATCAGGTCGAGCCGAAACGCTGCGGCCACGTTTCCGGCAAGCAGATTATTCCCGTCGAGGAAGCCGTCGGGAAGTACCGCGCGGCGGACCGGGTACGGCGGGAGCTTGACGCCGATTTCGTACTGATGGCCCGCACCGATGCGCGCGGCGCGGTTGGCGGCGGGTTCGACGAGGCGCTAAACCGGGCGAAAGCCTACGTCGATGCGGGTGTCGATCTCGTTTTCCCCGAAGGTCTGCTGTCGGCGGAGGAAATTCACCGTTTTACCGAAGAATTACCGGTTCCCATCAGTTACAACCGAACTGGCGTGTCGCCCATGCTGTCCCTTAGGGAACTCGACCGCTTGGGCGTTCGCATGGTGGCCAACGCCAGCGGCATGATCGTAGTTCCATGAAAGCCTTGTGGGATGCGTACGCCGACATGAGGGCGGATGCGGGCCAAGCGCACGCTGGCTTGGACGGAATCTTGGAATCGTTGATTGGCAACGATCAAGGCCTCGCCAACATTTAGGGGATCAGCGCCGCACCGCCGGTCACAGCATTCACCGCCGATCGACAGTTTATTTCAGATCGGTTTATTCCTCGCGCGGATGATCCGGCTGCTTCGGCGAAACAAACGGAAAGCGCGCCAGGCCTTTGACATGCGTCGGACTGTTGCCCGATCGGAGATACTGCTTCGAGGCATCCCACTCGGGTTGAAAATCCCACACCGGCGCCGCACCCGCCTGCATCGTCTTCTGCAGGAAATGACGGCGCTGCTGGCTGGCGATGATCGCTTCCTTCAGCGCGACCGGGTCCCAGCGTGTCAGAATCTCGGCCTTCATCTTTGCCGCCCGCTCGCTATGCACCGAATCTTCGCAAAGATTGTTGATCTCGTGCGGATCGTTCTCCAGATCGAACATCATCCCCGGGTCGGTCTCACAGTAAACGTATTTGAAGGCGTCCTGGCGCAGGATCAAAGCCGGCGCGAAGGTTCCTTCGGCAGTGAACTCCACCATCACCTCGTTCCGCCAGCCGTTCCGTTCGCCGCGCAGCAACGGCACGAGGCTGCGCCCGTCGACCGAATCGACCATCGGCGGCGGATTGCCGCCGGTCGCGAGATCGAGAAAGGTCGGCAAAAGATCGACCAAGGAAACGAGCGACGGGTCCTTCACGCCGCTGACACCGCCCGGTGAGCTGACTAACAGCGGCACGCGGATCGAGCCCTCATAGGGGTTGAACTTGTACCACATGCCCCGCTCGCCGATCATGTCGCCATGGTCGGCGGTGAACAGGATCACGGTGTTGTCCGCCTGCCCGCTGTCCTCGAGCACCTTCAGCAGCCGACCAACCAGATGGTCGATATAGCTGCACATGGCGTAATACGCGTGCCGCGCGTTGCGGACGTCCGCTTCCGTCACGTCATGCTCGTCGTTGCGGATCAAATAGTAGTAGCGCTGCGACCAGGCATCGCGTTCCTCGACCGGTTGCGAGGGAACCGTCGGCATGTCGATATCGTCATGATCGTACAGGTCCCAGAATTCCTGCTGCGTGGTGAAGGGATTGTGCGGGTGCGTAAAGGAAGCAGCGAGGAAGAACGGCTTCCGTTCCGCCGCGCGCGCATATTCCCACAACTTGACCTCGGCCTGATAACAAACCTCTTCGTCATAGTCGATCTGCAGCGACCGCGCCGACACACCGGCTTCGACGACCGACCTCATCGACATACCGGACGGCGGCAACTGGTGGCCTTCCGCCAACCAGTCCGGTGTCCAACCGAAGTCGGAGGGATAGATGTCCGTCGTCACCCGCTCCTCGAACCCGTGCAGCTGATCCGGCCCGACGAAATGCATCTTGCCGGACAGGCAGGTCCGGTAGCCGAGGTCGCGCAGATAATGCGCGAAGGTCGGGATCGAGGCCGGAAATTCCGCGGCGTTGTCGTAGGCGCCGATTTTCGACGACAACTGGCCGGACATCATCGAAAAGCGCGACGGGGCGCAGATAGGATTGTTGCAATAGGCGTTCTCGAAAACGACCCCGCCCGCCGCCAAACGGTCGATATTCGGCGTTTTGACCAGTGGGTTGCCGTACTGGCGCAAAGCGAACGCCGTCATCTGGTCGGCCTGTATGAACAGGATGTTCGGTTGCGAATATTCGCTCATCGCCTCCCTCCCTCATTGGCGGCGCTACGCCGCGCGGACAGCTTCTGAAGCCATTAGCAATAACGCAAATGAATTTCGCTGCAATATTCTACGGACTAAAACAGTATCTCATATCCTGGAACGTCAGCTTTACCCGCCAGATCGAAGCCTTCATCAAGATGGGCGTCATCCTGGAACCCGCCTTCGTCCTTTTCGCCATGACCGACGGCATCTCGCTGGCAGGCCATCCCGGCACGCCGGAAGGCCTCGATGCGCACACCACCTTCCTGCCGAAAGACCAGAACATTCTGTGGTCCGCGATGAACTACAAAGGCAATCTGCTGCTGCTGACCGAGAAGGTGATCAAGTCCGGCGGGCATATCTCGATCGGCCTCGGCGACTACCACTATCCGGAACTCGGCACGCCGACGAACGCCGATTTGATCGCCAAGGTCGTCGCGCAAGCCCGCGCGCTCGGCCGCGAGGTGGCGACGGTCGAGGAAACCCGGGAAATCTTGGGTATGAGCTAAACGAAAACCGCCACGCCGATATCGCGCTTAATCTTCCGCGGGATCGAGCCGGATAAGCAATCCCTTGGTCGATCTCGGATGGATGAATGTACGG
>CAYLTU010000044.1:0-11640 GCA_964386465.1 uncultured Rhodospirillaceae bacterium | reverse complement strand
GGGATCGAGCCGGATAAGCAATCCCTTGGTCGATCTCGGATGGATGAATGTACGGCCGCCGCCTTTCACGAGCCGGACGCCACGTTCTTCCATTCCTTTCGCGGCCTCTTCGACATCGTCGACCGTCATGGCGATCATGTAGAGCCCCTCGCCATTTCGGGCGAGGCCCTTGCCGACGGCCTTGTCATTATCGAACGGTTCGGCCAGTTCGATATGAGTGCCGTCACCCATCAGGAAAAAGGCCTGGTTGATCCCGAGGGTTTCGCTGACCGCCCGGCGCTCCAGTTCGAAACCCATGGCCTCGTAGGCCTCCACGGCCTCGTCCAGGTTTTCGACGGCGATGACGAGTTCACGGATCGATTTCATGTTTAGCTCCCTGTTTCTGCCGGTCAGGACTTATAGTCCGGTTCTTCCTTATCGAGAATACGTTTGAGCGCTTCGAAACGCAGCGCTCCCTGCTCCACCGGCTCCAATCTGCCGCCCTCGACCAACGTCAAAGCAGTAGCATAGGGCATGTGCGTGTGCATGACGCAGACCGCGTTCGGGCACGCCTTGTGAATGCGGCTGTGGATGTAGAATGCCGTCGGCTCGACCTCCCGGTCGCCTTCGACAATCGTACCGTCATATTCGGCCAGCATGATGCTGGATGCGGTGATCTTCGACCAATGGTAGCCGTGCGCGTTGATCAGGAACTGATCGTCGCCGACGGCCAGGCTGAAATGGTTGCGGATGCCGACGTTGAAACCGTGCCGGGCTGCCCAGCGTAGCGACGCCGCGAGGTCGATTCGCGCTTGTTGCAGTTCCGTGTCGCTCAGTGTAGCCATACCCGCGCCTTCCTTTGGACAATTTCGTCCATGCTATAGTACGCACTCGACACGCCGGACAAGACAAGAAGGCGCAAGACATGCTCACCTGCTCAGGAACCTGCAATAGATGATCCCTCGTTACAGCCGCCCCGATATGAAGGCGATCTGGGAACCGGAAACGCGATTCCAGATCTGGCTGGAGATCGAAGCGCATGCCTGCGACGCCATGGCGGCGCTCGGCGTAGTCCCGAAAGACGCGGCGAAAGCGATCTGGGAGCGCGGCGCCTTCGAGATCAACCGGATCGACGAGATCGAGCGCGAGACCAAGCACGACGTTATCGCCTTCCTGACCAATGTCGCCGAGCATGTCGGGGACGAGGCGCGTTTCCTGCACCAGGGCATGACGTCTTCGGACGTGCTCGACACCTGTCTGGCGGTGCAGCTAAGCCGCGCCGCGGATATCCTGATTGCCGATCTGGACGCCCTGCTCGCCGCCCTGCAGAAGCGGGCGGTGGAGCACAAATACACCGTATGCATCGGCCGCAGCCACGCGATCCACGCCGAACCGACGACGTTCGGCCTCAAGCTTGCGGGCCATCACGCGGCGTTCCAGCGCGCCCGGCAGCGCATGGCGGCGGCGCGGTCGGAAATCGCGACCTGCGCCATCTCCGGCGCCGTCGGTACGTTTGCCAACATCGACCCCTCGGTCGAAGCCCATGTCGCGGTGAAGATGGGGCTCACCGTCGAACCGCTTTCAACCCAGGTGATCCCGCGCGACCGGCACGCCATGTTCTTCGCGGTCATGGGAATCGTGGCTTCGTCCCTGGAGAACTTGGCGATCGAGATCCGGCACCTGCAGCGCACCGAACTGCGCGAGGCGGAGGAATACTTCTCGCCCGGGCAAAAGGGCTCGTCGGCGATGCCGCACAAGCGCAACCCGGTCCTGACCGAAAACCTGACCGGCCTCGCCCGCGTCGTGCGCAGCGCCGTCACGCCGGCGCTGGAAAACGTCGCGCTGTGGCACGAGCGCGACATTTCCCACTCGTCGGTCGAGCGCATGATCGGGCCGGACGCGACCGTTACCTTGGATTTTGCGATGGCGCGCGCAACGGACATGATCGAAAAACTGGTTGTTTACCCGGAACAGATGCAACGCAATCTCGACCAGTTGGGTGGGCTGCATAATTCGCAACGCGTGCTGCTCGCCCTCACCCAGGCGGGTATGAGCCGCGAGGACGCCTATCAAATCGTCCAGAAAAACGCGATGGAAAGCTGGCAGGACAGCAAGAATTTCGCGGATCTACTGAAGGCCGATTCCGTGATCGGGGGTTTTCTGAGCGCCGCGGAACTGGACAGTCTGTTCGACCTCGAATACCACACGAAGCATGTCGATACGATCTTCAAACGTGTATTCGCCGCTGCGTAGCGCCGCGCTGGCCTTCCTGCTGCTGTGCGCTGCCGCGCCGGCCTCTGGGCAGTACGACGCTATTACACGCGAGGCCCAGAAAGATCCGTTCATCCTCGTGCGCCTGGCCGCCCTTTCGCTGGAAACGCCCGCCGAACAGGGCGAAGCGCTGGCCGGTTTGGTCGAGGCGGAACTGGTGCGGGGGCGGTTGAAAGACGCGCTGGAAGAACTCGACCGGATCGAAGATGGTTTCTGGCGCGCCACCGCGCTGTATGAACTGGCCCGGTACAACATCAAAAAGGAACGCAGAAAAACGGCGCTGAAGGCGCTCTCAGATGCCGGTAATGCGCTCAAGGGGCGTTTGAAGGAGCCGGAGGCAACCAATTTGATGGCGCGGATTGCGATGGCGCGCGCCAATCTCGGTGATTCCTCGGGCGCTATCGCCGCCGCGAGAAAAATTCCCGACAGAATGATCCGTATCCAATCTCTGCTCGATACCGGACTGACGGGCACCGTCGACGAAAACGGAAAGCCCGTAAGGAACGCCGGCTCGCGAAAAGGATCGCGCGCGGCGCTCGCGGAGGCTTACCGGCAAACCAAAGCGATCAAGGACAACGATTCCGAAGCCGCGAAGCTGCTGCTCTTCATCGGCGAAGCGCAGACGCGATTGGACGATCACAAGAACGCCAGCATTACGCTGGGTCATGCGCGTCGGATGATCCAGCAAAAGAAGTTCTCCGGACGCGACGAAGCGCTTGCGGAATTGGCGGCGGCTGAGACCCAGGCGGGGGATCAGACCCGCGCCATGCGGCTCGTCCGCTCGATCGCCGATCCGGAACGCCGTGTACGGGCCGTCGGATCGGTGGCGCGCGCCATCGCGGAGAAAGGCAATATGGATGCGGCCGTGACGCTATTCACGCTCGCCGTGGAAACGACCGCCGGGATCGACGACACGGAACGCCGCCACGAATTGCTGACCCATCTCGTTGTCGAGCAGAGCCGCGTCGGCCGTCTCGCGGACGCGTTCAAGACCGCGGGCCTGATCCGTGATCCGGCGACACAGGCGGACACGCTATTCGCAATGGGCCAGGTACTGCTTGAAAAGAAAAAATACGATGCGGCGCTACGGCTTACCGACTACATCCCCTATCTCGGCCTCCGAGGGCAGATACTCGCCGACGTCGCGAAGTGGCGCGGCGGTGCGAAGGGCGACCCGGTGGCAGCCAGCGCCCTGCTTGCCAGTGCGCTGCAAGCTGTGGGAGGGAAGCCCGTGCCGGAGCGTGTCGAGATTGCACTGGAGAAAGTGCTCGATACGCAAATCGAAATCGGCGACCCGAAGACCGCGGAGGCGCTCTTCGACCGCGCGATCAACCTTATCAAGACGTTACCCGGCGCGCTCGACCGTGTGCGGCTGCTTACCCTGTTGGCGCGGGCCTATGCGCGCAGTGATGATCCCGAACGCGCCGGCGACGTGATCAAGGTCGCACGGCGGATTACCTTGAACCGGCGGCAGGATAAAGAGTACCCGCGCTCCGCCGCCCGTATAGTCGAAGCGCTTATCGCCACCGATAAAATCCTCGAGGGTTTCAATGCCGCCGCGCGTATCCCCGAGGTCGAAACCGTCGCAACGGCGCGCGCCAGTCAGACGCCTCGAAACCGCGCCCTGAAGGACATCGCCGAGGCCGCCGCCCGGTCGGGCAAACCGCAGCTCGCGATCCGCGCCGCGCGGAAAATCCGCGATCCCGCGTCGCGCGCGGCGGCGCTCGCCGCGGTGGCACGCGGCATGGCGCAAGCGGAATAACGCAAACCGCAAAGGAGCGACCGCAAATGCGCTTGCCGGGCAAAACCACCATCGTGACAGGCGCGGCGAGCGGCATTGGCCGGGCAATCGCGCTGAAATTTGGCAGGGAGGGCGCGGAGATTGTTGCCGCCGACATCGACGGCGAAGCGGCGACCGGTGTCGCCGAGGCGATCCAGAGCGACGGCGGATTCGCCATCGGCCTCCACGTGGACATCACCAACCGCGGCGATACGAACGCGATGGCCGAGGCCGCCATGGACCGTTTCGGCAAAATCGACGCGCTCGTCAACAATGCCGGCAGCGGCTCCATCGCCGCCCTCGTACGTAGAGGAGAATGAGAACGCCATGGCCGACCACTACGTCAAACACCTCGCCACCACCCTGCCCCTGGCCGACGCGGTGGCGATCGTCGATCAAGCCCTGCGGCTCGGCAACGAGGCGGGCATCCTGCCGCTGACGGTCGCCGTGCTGGATTCCGGCGGCCATCTGGTGGCGTTCAAGCGCGCGGACGGCTCCGGCATCCTGCGCGGCGACATCGCCACGGGCAAAGCCTACGGCGCGCTCGGCATGGGGATTTCAAGCCGCACGATCCGCGACCGTCTGGCCGACCGTCCCGCCTTCCAGGCCGCCATTTCCGCCGCCTCGCAAGGCCGCTTCATCCCAGTCCCCGGCGGCGTACTGATCTGCCGCGAGGACGGTACCGCCGTCGGCGCCGTCGGCATCAGCGGCGACGCCTCGGACAAGGACGAGTACTGCGCCGTCGAAGCCGTCAAAGCCGCCGGCTACACACCGCACCCGGAAGAGCCGGCGGAGAATTGGCAAGACGCGGGTCTTTAGGAATAGCAGCAGGCGATCGGCATAACAGTCTGAATCGCCAAGCAATCGCTACTTTTGAGACGGAACTAACGGTCTACTCCGCCAAACCAAGCCGGTTCGCGATGTTATTCTTCTGCATGTGGGAGGAGCCGCCGACGATCGGCATGCCGATCAGGTCGCGAACGGTCTGGGCCATGTCGAATTCCTCCGACAAGCCGTAGGCGCCCATGACGCGCTGGCAGGTGAGTCCGATCTCGACCGCGGTGTCGGCGACGAACAGCTTGGCCATGCTGGTTTCGACCGTAGCGGGGCGATCCTGGTCGACCAGCCAGGCGGCGTGGTAGAGCATGTGGCGGCACGCCTCCAGCTTGGTCCGCGCGTCGACGAGTTCGTGGCGCACCGCCTGGTGGCCGCTGATCGGCTTGCCGAACTGGCGGCGCTGCTGCGCGTATTCCCAGGCTTCCTCGACCGCGGCCTGCGCGAGGCCGAACGTCATCGCCGCGACCTCGACCTTCTCGACATCCAACGACCTTCCGGCGAGACGCCGCCACCCATCGTTCCAGGCGTCGCGGCCACCGAGGATGTTATCCGCCGGCACGCGCACCTCGTCGAAATAGACGTCGAAGCTGTTCGTGTAGATCAGGTTCTGGTGGGTCAGTTCATGGCGCGTGATGCCGGCAGCATCGCCCGGCACGAGCACCAGGCTCAAATTGCGGTAGCGCTGACCGTCCGGATCGGAATTGACCAGGCAGATGATGTAGTCGGCCCAGTCTGCCCCGGTGCACCATCGCTTCACGCCGTTCACGACAACAGTATCGCCATCCAAATGCGCCCGGGTCTTGATGCTGGCGAGATCGCCGCCGACATCCGGCTCGGACAGGCCATAGGCGAACATCAGCTTGCCGGCGGCGGCATCGGGCAGCAGCGCCGCTTTCTGTTCCTCCGAGCCGCTCTCGGAAATATTGCCGCCGCCATAGAACGCGCACTGGATGTAGGGTCCCGCGAGGAACAGTCCGGCGCGGCACAATTCCTCGATCACGGCGGTGGCGGCGACCCAATCCTGTCCGAGGCCGCCATACTTCTCCGGCACCGTGAGACCGCAGACGCCGAGTTCGGCGAGCCTGGCGAATACGTCGCGCGGAAACGTCTGTGCGTCGCGCCATGTCTGACGCTTTTCACGGGGCGCCTCCCGTTCGATGAAACGCCGCAAGGTGTCCCGTAGCTGGATGATGTGGTCGGGTTCGTCCGCGAAATACATGCCGTTATCCTCCGCATCACAGGAATAGACCGGTCCATTGCTCACGGCAACGCCGGTACCGGCGCCAGCGAGTTCGACTCCATAAAATTACGTTGTTGACAGTCGAAATTCGAAGATTCCGCCAATCGTCACGAATTGATCTGGCTCAATGACAGCGTGACGCCAATTGGAAATTCTGATGGGATGGGGTAGTGGGTGCGTAGGGCAGGCAAATTATTTTAAAGGAGTCCGCACGATGAAATTCGGCCTGTTCTACCTATTTAGCGATTTTGGCGACATTCCGCAGGATACATTGTTCAGCGAAGTCATGGAGGAGATTGAGCATGGTGAATCGCTCGGTTTCGATTCCGTCTGGCTGCCTGAACACCATTTCGCGATATACGGCATGCTGGGCAATCCCCTGCTGCTCGCGGCGGCCGTGGCGCAGCGCACGACAAATATGAAAATCGGCACCGCCGTCGTCGTCCTGCCGTTTCAGCATCCCCTGCGGGTGGCGGAAGATGCCGCGATGGTCGACGCGCTGAGCGGTGGACGTCTTCTGCTCGGAGTCGGGCGCGGCTATCAGCCGCCGGAATTCCACGGCTTCGGGGTACCCCAGGGCGATTCCTCGGAGATGTTCGTGGAAAGCCTCGAAATCCTGCAACGAGCCTTGAGCGGCGAAACTTTCGCCTATGACGGCAAATTCTGGAAATTCGACGAGCCCATCGAAATCTATCCGAAGCCGATACAGAAGCCGTACCCGCCATTCTACATGGCGAGCGTTAGCCGGCGCAGCCTGGACGTCGCCGCGCGCTTCAACATGGCGCTGCTCCGAGCGCCGCAATTCAGCAATCTCGACGCCGTAGCGGAAGCGTTCGACGAGTATACCGGCATGCTCCGCGGATATGGCAACGACCCGGACGCCTTGGACCAACCGGTATCGATCCGTGTCTACGTCGCGCCGACCGACGAGGAAGCCAAGGCCGAAACCGAGCACGCGCTCTGGTTCTATCACCTTCTCGGCACGCTCGTGCCGGGCGCGCCCGGCCGCGAAGAGGTCCCCAAGGGATACGAGAAATATCCGATGGATCCGAACGCGCTCGCAAACCTGACCTTGGAAGACGTCTGGGAGCGGGGCACCGCCTTCGGCTCGCCGGAACGCGTCACCGAAATTTTGAAAATGTACATGCACAAGCTCGGCGTCGACAATTTCATCATCCAGATGCGCATCGGCGGCTTGCAGCATGACAAGGTGATGCGTTCGATGGACCTGTTCGCCGCCGAGGTGATGCCGGCACTGCGGGCCGAAGCGGCCCAAATAGCGGCCGGCGAGTAGAACCGCCGGCGCTGCGCCAACGACGAAGTGCTGCTCAGGTTGACCCGCCGTCGATCCGCAGCACGGCGCCGGTGGTGTAGCCGGCATGGTCGGAGGCGAGATAGAGCGCGGCGGCCACGACCTCGTCCGGTTCGCCGCCGCGCCGCATCGCGATACGCGTCCGGGCACGCTCCTGGAACGCGTCCATATCCCAGGCCTTGGAAATGTCGGTCAGGAAAGGGCCCGGCATGATGCCGTTGACCCGCACCGTCGGGCCGTACGCGTTGGCGAAGGCTTCGGTCATGGCGTTCAGTCCGGCTTTGGCTGCGGCGTAGGTGATAATGTCCTTCCGCGGGTGGATCGCGCCGGTGCTGGAGACGTTGATGATCGACCCGCCGCCGGCATCGACCATGCGCTGGCCCACCTCCGCGCAGAGCCGGAACGGACCTTTCAGATTGACGTCCAGCACCTTGTCGTACAGCGCCTCGGGGATATCCGACGGTCGGCCGTAGAGAGGCGACATGCCGGCGTTGTTGATCAACACGTCGACCCTGCCGAAATAGCCGTAGACCGCGTCGATCAGCCCGTTTACCTGATCCCAGTAGCCGACGTGGCAGCCATGGGCGAAAGCGCGCCGGCCGAGCGCCTCGATCTCCTTCGCCACGGTCTCGCAAGAATCGGTCTTGCGGCTGGTGACCGCGACATCGGCGCCGGCCGCCGCGAAACCCAGCGCCATTTCCCGTCCCATACCGCGGCTGCCGCCGGTGATCAGGACGACCTTGCCGGTCATATCGATGATGTGCTTGGGCATCTCGCCTGTCTCCTCAGTCATAGCCGACATCCGCGGCCTTAAACGCCTTGCGCAGTCCGTCTTCCATCGAGTCCACGTCCGCGCAAACCGCGTAGCGGATGCAGCCCGGGAAATGGACGCCGACAACGCCCGCCTTATCGATCATCGCGAAGTTGAAATCCTCGGCACTTTCCATACGTGCTCCGAAGGCGCGGCTCGGCGCATCCCACAAGGTATAAAAACCGGCATGCGGCTTACTTGCAAGCCGCATGCCGCAGTCGGACATGACGCTGATCAAGGTTTCCAGGCGAACCCGGTACATCTCGCGATATTCCTCGATGCCCGCCTGGTCTTCCTCCAGCGCCGCGACGGCGCCGGCGGCCATGGGCGCGACGATGCCGGCGTCGGTCTTGCCCTTGACCTCCTTCATGTCGCCGATGAAGTCGGGCGACCCGATCATCGCGCCGACGTGCCAACCCGTACCGTTGCCGATCAGTTTCGCGGCCGTATAGGCCTCTGCCCAGGACAATTCCGGATAGTCGATCGCAACTTCCGCCAGGGTCGTGCTGTCCTCGGTGTGGCTGAGTGAGTAGTAGGCGGCGTCATTGAACAGGCGGACATCGTTGTCGCTGCAGTATTGGCAAAGAGTACGAAGCCAAACTTCCGTCGCGATCTGGCCCGATGGATTGTGCGGATAATTTGTCATGACCAGGCTGGTCTGACGCTCGATATCAGCGGCCGAGAACCGGAACCGGTTCTGCGAGTTAAGCGGCAAAGGATAGTGTGTGACGTTGATGTGGTAGGCGCACCAGTCCGCTGGAATCGGATAGCCCGGTTTCGTCATGGTCGCGACGGTGACCTCTTCCAGCGCACACCCGCAGGCGAGCGGCAGTAACCCGATAATCGGTTTGATCCCCGGAATCGGAAGATAGTCGACACCTTCCTCCGGCATTTCCCTTCGCAGATGGGCTGTTACGAAACGGCGCGCGAAGTCCGGCACGGCCGGGCAATCGTTATACTGATAAGCGTGCATATTTTCTTCGTCGCTCATCACCGCGTCGCGGGCCGCCTTGCGGGCGCTCATCAGGGCCGCGCCTTTCGGTTCACCGATCGACAGATCGAACAGTTCGATACCCCGCGCCGCGGCTTCGGCGCGTTTGGCCCGAATTCTCTGGAAAATGTTCCCACCGCCGGTAGGCAACCTGGATCGTTGCATCCGCCCAACTCCTTTTCTTTTCTGGTCCGAGGCGCCGTGGCCGCGTTGTCAGAAGAATATCGCCAAATTCTTCGCCAGAAGAACGCTTTGATCGAGAAATATCTCCCGCGCCGCGATCTTGAACCCGTCGGTCCCGCGCCGCAACGAATCGTGCCGCTTGCCGACGAAGAAGTCGGTCTCGGTCTCGTTTCCGTTACGGTAGACGAGAAATCTGCAGCGCGTCTCGATCCTGCCGTCGTCCCCATCGCTCACCAGCAGGTTGGAGAACATATGACAGGTGCGGGAAATCGGCTCCTCCGCCCAATGAAGGCCGGTCATGATCTGCCGGACCCGCTGTTCAAGTTCGAACTTGCCCTCATCGAACCAGTTCAGATCCTTACCTTCGCGGGCCTGGCCGCTGGAAGAACGGTCCCTGAACCTATGGGGCCCCGGCTGGATCCGGGATTAATACCAAAGGTCATGGATAGTGGCCCCTAGAGATCGCGCAGGCGGTCCGTCGGGTAGGAGGAAGGCCGCCGGCGATGCGGCCCCATCGTCAAGGCGTTCCGACGCCCTCCGACGGGCCGCCTACGCGACCCGAAGGGCGGCCTTGCAGGGCTTTCGGACGGCGTCGCGCACGGCTTGCGATGCACCGCATCGCGGCGCCGCACGCTCCTAACCGAAAACCTTGCAAAGCCGTCTATAGGGGTCACTATCCATGACCTTTGGTATAAGTTTAAAGACTCGTCAAAATCGCATCGTCCAATCGAACAAGGGAAAACTACGGTCCGGCCGTCAGCACATCTCTAATTTTTTGCGCAATGACTGTTTTACGAAACGGTTTTTCGAGGAGCGCTACGCCATCGCCGAGCTGGCCTTGCTGCGTGATCGCATCCCGTGGGTAGCCCGACATCATCAAAACCTTCAGACCCGGATTTTTTTCGCTCACCGCACGGGCGATTTCGGGACCGTTCATACCGCCGGGCAAGATGACGTCGGTCAGCAGGAGGTCTATGTGGCGCGCCTTCGCCACCGCTTCCAGGGCGGACTTTCCATCGTTTGCGGCTATGACTTCATAGCCCAATCCACTTATCATGGCGACGACCAGCTTTTGCAAATCCGGGTCGTCCTCTACAACCAGAACCGTTTCCCCTTCCGCGCTTGGTAGGTTGGTAGGGACTTTCGCGGGCGCGTCGATATCGCGCCGAACGCGAGGCAGATAAAGTTTTACGGTCGTTCCTTGCCCCAACTCGCTGTAAAGCGTCACATGGCCACCGGATTGCTTGGCAAAGCCGAACACCATGGAAAGGCCCAATCCCGAACCTTTACCCACGTCCTTGGTCGTAAAGAACGGCTCGAACGCGTGCTCTAATGTGCGCTGATCCATCCCGCAGCCGGTGTCGGTCATCGACAACACTACGTATTCGCCTGGCACGACCTCCGACTGCGTTGCGGCATATTCCTCGTCGAGGTGCACATTCGCGGTCTCGATCGTAAGCTTGCCCCCTTCCGGTATCGCATCCCTGGCATTGACGGCGAGGTTCAGAACCGCGCTTTCGACCTGTGCCGGATCAACCTCGCACGACCAAAGTGCGGCGCTCTGTTTTGCCTCGATTTCGATCGTCTCCCCCAAGGTGCGTCGTAGAATTCCGAGCATGGACGATACGCTATCGTTCAAATTGATAACTTTGGGAGACAAGGCCTGTTGGCGTGAGAAAGCGAGGAGCTGCCTGTTCAGTTCCGCTCCGTTAAGCGCGGCGGCTGTCGCTGCGTCGACGTAAGAACGGAAAGCATCATTCTCGGTGATACCATCCGCCAGCGCGTCCAGATTTCCGATAATAACGCCCAGCAAATTATTGAAGTCATGCGCCACGCCGCCAGTCAGCTGGCCAACGGCCTCCATTTTCTGGGCCTGGCGCAACTGTTCCCCAGCCAGCTTGATTTCCGTGATATCCGTTCGAATTCCGACGGTATAGCCGTCGGCTGTTTTACGTTCGGTACACAGCAACCAGCGGCCATCCGGCAATTCCTGCTCAAGCGTCCCTTGCGCGGTTCTATACTGGATAAGCCGCTGATTTAAAAAGTACTCTACATTTTCGGACGCCCCTTTTACGACGCCCCTCTCGAAACCAATTCTCGCGATATCTTCCAGCTTCGCGCCCGGTAGGAGGATTTCTCGCATTGTCGAGTAGAAATCCTTGTACTTGTCATTGCACAAAACAAACCGTTCGTCCTGGTCATACAGGATGAAGCCCTCAGAAATGCTTTCAATTAC
>CAYLTU010000043.1:0-27083 GCA_964386465.1 uncultured Rhodospirillaceae bacterium | reverse complement strand
CTGAAGCTGTCCGTCTGAAGACGGAGGATCTAACCCTCAACATGGATATTAGATTCACGCGGTTGTTGGATCGCTGTAAGCGATTCCAACCAACCCCGATCTAATCTAATCCGCTTCTTTTGGCGCTATGGCTGCATCCATGCTGCGCAGGTCGGTCTTGAGGATCTTGCCGTAATTGTTTTTTGGCAGTTCGCCGACGAAGCGGTAATCCTTTGGTCGCTTGAAGCGCGCGATATTGTCGATGCAGTACGCGTCCAGCGCGGAAGGATCCGGTTCGGCGGCCGTCGGCACGACATAAGCGACGACGACTTCTCCCCATTCCGGGTCAGGCCGGCCTATCACCGAGACTTCGGCGATCTCGGGGTGGCGCAGAAGGGCTTCCTCGACCTCGCGCGGGTAGATGTTGGTCCCGCCGGAAATGATCATGTCTTTCGACCTGTCCATCAACGTCAGAAAACCGTCCGCATCGAAAGAACCGACATCGCCCGTATGCAGCCAACCGCCGCGCAGCGTCTCCGCCGTTGCTTCCGGGTTGCGCCAATAGCCGTTCATCACGGAGTCGCCACGCACCAGAATCTCGCCGACCTCACCGACCGGCAGAAAATTGTCTTCCCGATCGGCGACGCGCACTTCGACGACGCTCTGCGCCGTACCGACTGAGCCCAACCGCTCCAGCCAGCGCGGGTGTTCGTCGTTGGCGTGCACGGCCGATGAAAGAGCGGTGATCGTCATCGGGCTCTCGCCTTGGCCATAGAGCTGCGCGAATTTCGGTCCGAAACGTTCCAGCGCTGCGCGGCTGTCCTCGACATACATGGGTCCGCCGCCGTACTGAATTTGCTTAAGGTTTGCGGTATCGACATCTTCGTTATGGTCGAGCAGGCGTTTGACCATCGTCGGCGCCGCAAAGAAAACCAAACCGGGCCAATGCCCGATGATCTCGAAAATTTCCGCCGGCTGGAAGCTGCCGCTTTCGGGCAGGACATGGCAGGACGCCTGGGTCACATGCGCGAGGCCGTAGAGGCCCGATCCATGGCTCATCGGCGCGGCGTGCAAGGTCGCATTCCAGGGCGCGCCCTGATCCATATCGGCGAAGTAACAGAAAATGGCCGCAAGCAAATTGCGATGACTGAGGACCGCCCCCTTCGGCCGGCCCGTCGTTCCGCTTGTGTAGAACAGCCATGCGGGATCCTGGGGCGCTCTCGTGACACAGGGTATCGATTCGGCGCCGAGCACGCTTCGATACTCGTCGTCGCCGACCTCGATAACGCGTTCCAGCTGACCGTCCTGCAAAGAAGCGATCGTTTCGGTCAACTCGCATGTCGCAAAACTCAACCGTGTCCCGCTGTTTTCGAGAATATAGGCGAACTCCGATTTGTGCAGCTTGGCGTTGATCGGCACCGCGACGAGTCCGGCGTGCCAGCAGCCATACAGTATCTCCAGGAACTCGGCGCAATTCTTCATCGCCAGTCCGACCCTGTCCCCCGGTTCGAGACCGAACGTGTTTCGCAGCGCCCCCGCGATTCGCGCCGCATTGTCCGCCAACTGCGAATAATTCAGCAAGACCGTCCCGCCCCGCGCAACGGCCGGCCGTTCGCCGCGCGCCAGCCCAGCGCGGACAAGATGATTTGCAACATTCATAGACGTGTCTCCAATGGCTCGATGCGAAATCTTGCCGACAGGCGGCCATCGTGGCAAGTTCGCTCGGAAACCCTCATACGGTTCAAATTTTCAGATCAGGACAAATAGTGCGTTTACCGCTCGTTCAGCGCAGTGTGCCGATTTTCAACACTTCGCCCATGGTTGGCCGGCTCATTCTGGCATGTGTGATCATTCACATCGTTGTGGTCTTGCTGCCGCTGCCCGTCGCATACGAATTGATCGAACGGTTCGCGTTCATTTCGGCGCGCTATACGATTTCTGGCGCCTGGCAATTCGATCCGATCGCTTATGGGTTCGCGCCCCTTACCCACCTTTTCCTGCATGGTGGTTTTCTCCATCTGCTGATGAACATGGCGATGCTCCTGGCATTCGGCACACCGATCGAACGGCGCATGTCGGCGCTGTCCTTCGTCGCATTCTATGTTATTTGCGGCGTGGCGGGCGCGGCGCTCTGGGCAGCGTTTCACCCGCACACGATCGGTCCCCTTCTTGGGGCTTCCGGCGCGATCTCCGGCATGTTCGGCGCTGTCGGGCGGATCAGCCTGACGGGTGGGCCGGGGCACGGTATGCCGTTTCATAACCGGAAGGCCGCGCTGACTTTCGTAATCTTGTGGCTGGTCTTCAATTTCGTGTTCGGCGTCATCGGATTGGCGCTATTCGGCATGGAAGGCGAGGTCGCGTGGGAGGCCCACCTCGGCGGCTTCATCGCCGGGTTCGCCGCGATTGGTCTGTTCCTACGCAAAAACGAATCCGGCACAGTGCTCGACGGCGAGTAGCCTTTTAGCGCGAAACCGCACCGTGTAATATCTGAAACCGCTGCGGAACGACGAGAGGCTCGTTATGGACGCAATCGACACCCTGATGTCCCGAAATTCGATCCCGCCGAAGCTTTTGATGGAACCGACGCCGGACGATGATGCTCTGCAGGAGATATTGGCGACGGCGGTTCGCGCGCCTGATCACGGCGCCATCCAGCCTTGGCGGTTTCATATCGTACGCGGCGAAGCCCGTACCCGCCTTTCCGAGATTTTCGTCGAAGCTTTGCTGAAGCGGGATCCGGATGCACCGGAAGATGCCGTGACGAAAGAACGCAACCGGACAAGTTTTGCCCCGATTGTCATTGTCGCCTGCGCCGAAGTCACGACGGATAATCCTAACGTTCCGCCTGTAGAGCAGATCGTTTCCACGGGTGCCGCAATTCAAAACATCATGAACGCAGCGCATTCAAGAGGTTTCGGGACATTCCTCGCAACCGGCAAGAACGCGCGCGACCCGCATGTTAAAAAGGCATTCGGCTTGGCGGACAAAGACGAGCTCGTCGGGTTCGTCTATCTCGGCACGCCAAAGCCGGGGCTCAGCGGAAAACCGCGTCCGGATGCGGCGGATTTCTATAGCGAATGGACCGGTGCCGCGACCGAATAGGTGTTCAACTACTTCACGCAGTCGAATTCAGCCAAGTTGGTCTGCGGTATCAGCCCATAATTCGATTGGCGCGGCCCCTTGCGCATCAAGATGGCGCGCTTGCCGAACTTGGCGCAATGATCGTCCGCGGTCCATTGCGCGACACCGGGCTGATGCGTCGTGTATTCGATTGCGATCCCGTTCTCGTCACTCGACTGGACCGCACAAGCCGCCAGCAATATCGCAGCGAAAGGTGCGGAGATACGCGACATGCGCGGACTCAATACTGGAAACAACGAAAACATCCTTTTCAAGTCACGAGTTCATTTTGGATATGGAAAGACCGGGGTCACCTTCAATCCATACAGCGGTGAATTACCCGAGCGTTTCCTCCGCCGGCACGAATTCGGTCCCCGTATCCCGCGCCACCGCCTCGTAGGTAACGGCGCCGCCGTGGATATTGAGCCCGTTGCGCAAATGCGGGTCCATTCGCAACGCGTCCTTGTAGCCATGCTCGGCAAGGGAAAGCGCGAACGGCAAGGTCGCATTGTTGAGGGCAAATGTTGACGTCCGCGCGACGGCGCCAGGCATATTGGTCACACAGTAGTGGACCACATCGTGTACCCTGTAGGTCGGCGCATCGTGCGACGTGGGTTTCGACGTTTCGAAACATCCCCCCTGATCGATCGCGATATCAACCATCACCGAACCGGGTTGCATCGCGCGGACCATGTCTTCGCTGACGAGCTTGGGCGCCGCCGCACCGGGAACCAAAACGGCCCCGACCACCAGATCGGCTTCGACGACGTGGGATTCGATCGCGTCGACCGTCGAATACAGCGTATTCAGTTGACCGCCAAACCGCATATCCAGCTCGGCGAGACGCTCCAACGATTTGTCCAGAACGGTCACCTTGGCTTCCATGCCCATCGCCATCCGGGCGGCGTTGATGCCGGAAACGCCGCCGCCAATGATAAGGACGCGCGCCGCGGTAACACCGGGGACTCCGCCCAGCAAAACACCCGCGCCGCCCTGCTCCTTTTCCAGGTTGTGGGCGCCGACCTGTATGGCCATGCGGCCGGCCACTTCGCTCATCGGCGCCAACAG
Source organism: uncultured Rhodospirillaceae bacterium (assembly GCA_964386465.1). GTDB lineage: Bacteria > Pseudomonadota > Alphaproteobacteria > UBA8366. The sequence continues at coordinate 22,916 of CAYLTU010000043.1, read as the reverse complement.
AGGCAGGTTACCGTGCTTGTTTGTCACCGTTTCATAGGCAATACCGACGCACCCCGTGGCCATCAAGCCCTCGGTAAGCGCCTTGTCGGCCGCCAAATGAAGATAGGTGAACAGAATCTGACCGTCTCGGAGCATGGCCAATTCGGCCGTCTGCGGTTCCTTCACCTTGACGATCATGTCCGCATCGGCGAAGACCTCACCGGCCGAACCGGCAACGCGCGCGCCGGCCGTCCGATAAGCGGCGGCGTCGAATCCGATTCCCATTCCCGCATTCGTCTCGACGATCACTTCGTGCCCATGATGGACGAACTCGCGTACGCTTCCGGGGACGAGACCGACCCGATACTCATGCGATTTAATCTCCTTGGGAACACCGACGCGCATCGTTTCATCCTTTCACGGTTGCCTCACGACACATTAAACGGTCATCGGTCGTCTGCAAGCGCGTCCGCAAGCCGCTCGACGACCAAACGCTTATCCTCGCCCGGCGCCTGCCGGAACAAGCGCATCGACGGATACCAGGGTGTCCGGTCGCCCTCCCGGCCCCATCGCCAATCCGGATTGGACGGTAGAATCAGCCATACCGTCGTTCCCAATGCGCCCGCCAGGTGCGCGACCGACGTATCCACGGTAATCAGCAGGTCCAGCGCGGCTAACGCCGCCGCCGTTTCGGAGAAATCATGCAAGCCATCGCCAAGTCGCGTCACCGGCATGCCCTCCGGTGCGGGCTGCCGTGATGCTGGCCCTACTTGGAGCGAGTAGCAGGCGATCCGGTGCCGTTGCAGGGGGGCGAATTGCGCCAGCTGATAGCTCCGGTTCCGGTCGTTCGAGTGGGCCGGATTACCCGCCCAAACCAGTCCGACACTACGTTCGTTCGGCTTGTCAAGTGCCATCACCGACGGGGCCGATAGATAGGGCCCGGCTCCTTCCGGGATGCCAAAGATCGTCGGCAAGCTCATCAAAGCAGCGTGCGCATCATGCGGTTCGGAATAGCCGCGCTTCACCACTTTTGAGACGCCTTCTACGGTAGCGAACAAACCGTGTAGCGCTTGCGGGGCTTCGACAACCACGCGCGCACCGCATTCCGCGACACGTGGTGCGTAGCGCACGAAATGAATAGCGTCGCCAAGTCCCTGCTCTGCCCAAAGCAGAATAGTCTTGCCCGAAATATCTTCGCCATGCCACGGTGCCGCCCTCATTCGCCGCCTAAACTCCGGCCTCCGCAGTCGCCATTCATGTTCCCGCCAGCCCGCGTCGAACTCGCCTTCGCGTAAAAGGTCGTGCGCAAGATTAACATGCGAATCAACACTTTCCGGGTCGATCTCAATCGCTCGTAGGAACGCTTTTCTGGACTCGCCGAATTCGTGCGTTTGGCTCAAGGCCACACCAAGCGTATTCCAATAAACTGGATTGCTCGGGTCCCGCGCGCAGGCATCCTGCAAGTACGCAACCGCGGCGGCATCGTCGCCTCGCCAAGCGAGGACCCTGCCCAAATTATAAATCGCGCCGTGATGGTCCGGCCGGATCGAGAGCGATTTGCGGAGCGACCGTTCCGCTTCGTCGAACTGGCGCAAGTCGGTGTAGACCATGCCCAGATTGTTATGTGCGTCGGCGTCCTTAGCAAAGATCGTAACCGCGGTCTGCAGCGCCTGTGCCGCTCCCTCGGCATCGCCCGCGCCATGCAACGCCAAGCCCAGGCTGTTGTGATAGTTCGCGACCCGAGGCTTGAGGAGCAGCGCGCGGCGGATTGTCTGCACCGCAAGTTCGTTCTGGCCACGCTGATGCAGTGTCAGGCCCAGAAGATGCCAAGCATCCGCATGTTCGGGGTCGGCATCCAGCAACTGCCGATAAATCTTGGCCGCCGACTCCAGCTTCCCGGCATGATGATCGGCAACGGCCCGATCGAATTCCTCGGACATCGCGTCAGCCGCGTCCCTGCCGTTGAATGCCGGTTAGCAAGTGAAACGCGTTGTCCGGTACGCTTCCAGGGATAGGCCGGCGGCCGCCGAACGCGACCTCCTCCGGCGTCCTTTTCCGGATCACGAATTCTATCCCCGACTCGGCGACCGGCGTGAGCGTTTGATCCATTCGCGGCAAACCGTAACGATAGGTCGCATTCAGAAGGTCGAGTTTCTGGACGTCCGCAGCAGCGCCGAGAGCCGCAATGAGCTCCACCACGTTTCGCGATTTCTCACTCCAGGACTCTTTCTTGAAGATCGTGAACGTCCACTTGTGATCGGCGTTGTAGGTACTTGGAAACCGGCCTTGTTCGTAAAGATCTTCGTCCGGAATTGTCACGATCAAGTGTCCGCCCGGTTTGAGGATCCGGAACCAGTTTCGAAGACCGTCTTCCGGATCGTGGAGATGCTCGAGACAGTGACTGGAATGAACGAAATCAAAATGGTCGTTTGGTATGCCAGACATCGTCTGGCCGTCACCGTCATTCAAGTCCCACACCTTCACGCCCCGCATTAACGGAAACAACTCGACATACAGGGCTAGAGGGTCTGGTGCGCCGCCGATGTCGATCCCTTCGCCGCGAAAATACCTGTTGACGAAGTTCGGCTCCGCGAGCCGGCGCATGATCGACTTGCTGCATTCTTTCATGAATCGTCCCGGCGATGAGCTGTACCGCTGTTCGGGAACCATATCACAGCTGCGGTCAGGTTGGCGGAATACTGCCGGCGACTATTTCCAGGTCGGCGGGGCGGATAGCATCGCCACCGCGTCATCCTCGGTCAGCGGCCGCGCGAAGAAATAGCCTTGGCCGAACTCGCAATTGAGTTCTCGCAATAGTTCAAACTGGCTTTCGGTCTCGATCCCCTCGCCGATGACCTCCATACCAAGCGTATGGGCCAGCATGATGATCGTCCGGACCAGTTCCATGTCGCGCTCGTCGGTATCCATACGACCGACGAAAGACCGGTCCATTTTCAGGGTATCGATCGGAAAACGCCGCAAGTAGCTGAGCGAGGAATAGCCGGTCCCGAAATCATCCAGCGACAGGGTAACGCCCAGTTCCTTGATTTGCGCGAAGGTCTGGGCAGCGAGCTCCGGGTTCGCCATGATCAAGGATTCGGTAATTTCGATCTTCAAGTCTTCCGGTGGCAGCGACGAGCGTTCCAGAACGCTTTCCAGCCTGCTGACGATATTTTCCTGCGCCAGATGCCGCGCGGAGAAATTCACGCTCATTGAAAGCTTATTCTTCAGTCCAAACTTTTCCTGCCAGCCGCTCGCCGTGGCGCAAGCCATTTCCAAAACTCTTTCGCCCAGCGGCACGATGAGACCGGTTTCTTCCGCGATTCCAATGAATTCGCCCGGCGGGACGAGCCCGCGCGTTGGGTGCGACATACGAACGAGCGCTTCGAATCCAATAACGCCGCCGTTTACGAGATCGACGATCGGCTGATAGTGCGCAATGATATTTCCGCTATCGAGGGCGCGGCGGAGGTCGGTTTGGCAATCCGGTCAGCGCATCATGCAAGGCGCCATGAGTCAGACTCTCTTCCGCCACCTTACGATCGGTAATGTCGGATTGCGAACCTGCCATGAGGAAGGGTTCACCGTCCTCATGGCGCGCCACGATCCCGCGCGCCTGAACCCAGTGATATTCGCCGTTCGCGTGTTTCATGCGGTATTCATGCTCGAACTGCGAAGTTTTTCCTTCCAGGTGAGAGTCGAACCGATCGCAGAAACTGTCGACGTCTTGGGGATGAATGCGACTGAGCCATTCCTCCGGTGTATGTTTTATCGTCGCGGCTTCCAATCCAAGCAGCGTGCGCCAACGGGCCGAAAACTGCACAGTGCCGTCTTCGAGGTTCCATTCCCAAAGACCGTCATTGGCGCCCGCCGCAACCAGCGCATAACGCGCGTTGCTCTTCGCCAACGCGTGCCGCGCCGCATCGCGTTCGGAATTGTCGGTCAGGACAGTTGAAATAATGTCTGTGCCGTCTACCTCCGTCAGTCGCGACGAAACCGCTATCGATCGGCTGAATCCATTTTTACGCGGGAGGGCGATTTCCTTTGACATTGGAAGTCGAAATTCTTCGATCGAGATTTCTGGAAAAACGCTCTCAAGCGTGTTGTCGCGAATATCCTTGTCCTCCATGCCGAGCATGACCTGCGCCTGTCTACTGGCGAACAGGATTTTTCCATCGGGATTCGCCGTGATCACGCCTTCCGACAAACAGTCGATCAGGTTCGCCGGCACGCCCTGTCCAGCGCCGTTTTTCCCATCATCCGATCTGTGGGCGACGATGGCGACATATCCGGACGCCGCCCTGTCGCCCATTGGAAAAACACGTACCGTGCGGGAAGCGCCACAGAGTGTCGCCGTCACTTCGACTGTTTCGCCGGAATAGGCACGTTCAACGGCGGCCAACACGCTTGGCGCACCATGCAGGATTTGCCCTACGGGGACGCCAATGTCGATGTCCGCCGCAGCTCCGAACTCCGAGGCGGCGCCGCCGCCAAAGAACGTGACTTTCCTTTGCGGATCGAGCAGGAAATAGCAAATCGGCGCTATGTTCGCGGCCGCGGTAAGTACGGCTTCGCGTGTCGGCGGCGCGATTTTCGCCTGCATCGTATTTGTCGCTCGATATGCCGGATTCGCCACTGAGTCCTGCTCCGAATTCACGCTTCCGCGCTCATTCATGAAACCTTTGCTACACCTAACGTAACCAATTGTATGCATTAGAAATTAATGAAATATGAAGGACTGTCCGCGTCGCCGAGGAGATAGATTTTTACCGGCGGGCCAAGAACTTTGTTAAGCTGGGTGAAACGATATAGCCGAAGAAGAGCAGATTCGTCAGCCATAGGGGGAGGTTAACGTGAGCAGAACTTCACGTCACAAGCGCATCCCAAAAATAAATAAACTTTTAGTTGCGAATCGAGGCGAAATTGCAATTCGCGTCTGTCGCGCCGGAACGGAACTCGGCTTGCGCACCGTCGCGATCTATTCCCGGGAAGACCGCTTCGCGCTGCACCGATTCAAGGCGGATGAGAGCTACCTGGTGGGCCGCGGATCGGGCCCGGTACAGGCCTATCTCGATATCGACGACATTATCCGTATCGCCAAAGAGGCCAAGGTCGACGCCATTCACCCCGGTTACGGGTTCCTCTCCGAAAATCCCGATTTCGCGAACGCCTGCCGGGACGCCGGGATCATCTTCATCGGCCCAGCGGGCGATACGATGCGCAATCTCGGCAGCAAGGTCGAGGCGCGCCGCCTGGCGCAGGATACCGGAGTACCCGTCATGCCGGCGACCGGCGCTTTGCCGCGCGACGATGCGGAGATTACCCGGCTCGCCGCGGAAGTCGGCTATCCTGTCATGTGCAAGGCGAGCTGGGGCGGTGGCGGCCGAGGGATGCGCCGGATCCTCAACGAAGGCGAATTGCTGGAGCAAATCGGTTCCGGCCGGCGCGAAGCGAACGCGGCATTCGGCAACGACGAAATGTTCCTCGAGAAGCTGGTCGAGCGCGCACGGCATGTCGAGGTCCAGATCCTCGGCGACACGCATGGCAATATCGTCCATCTGTACGAGCGCGACTGCAGCCTGCAACGCCGCAACCAAAAGGTCATCGAACGAGCGCCCGCCGCCTACCTGACGGAAGCACAGCGCGAAGACCTCTGCGGCATGGCGGCGCGGCTCGCCCGCGCGGCGAACTACGTCAACGCCGGCACGGTGGAATTCCTGATGGATGTGGATACCGGGGCCTTCTACTTCATCGAGGTCAATCCACGCGTCCAGGTCGAGCATACGGTCACCGAGGTCGTAACCGGCATCGATATCGTCAAGGCGCAGATCCGCATCGCCGCGGGCGCCACGATCGGCGGATCGGATTCCGGTGTGCCCGCGCAGGAAAGTATCCGGCTGAACGGGCATGCCCTGCAATGCCGGGTCACGACCGAAGATCCGGAAAACCAGTTCATTCCCGATTATGGCCGCATCACCGCCTATCGCGGCGCGACCGGTTTCGGCATCCGTCTCGACGGCGGCACCGCCTATTCCGGCGCCATCGTCACGCCGTTCTACGATTCCCTGCTCGAAAAGGTTACCGCCTGGGCGCCCGAACCGGACGAAGCGGCCTTGCGAATGGACCGCGCGTTGCGCGAATTCCGCATCCGCGGCACGAAAACCAACCTCGTCTTCCTGGAGGCGCTGATCGGCCATGAAAAGTTCCTGACCGGCGACTACACGACGCGGTTCATCGACGACACCCCGGAGCTCTTCAAGTTCGCGAGCCGCCGCGACCGGGCGACCAGGCTGCTGACCTTCCTCGGCAACGTGATCGTCAACGGCAACCCGGAAGTGGAGGGCCGCCCGAGCCCCGGCGCCGTTCTGCCGCCGGCCATGCCGAAGGATCTGCCGCAGCGGACGGCGAAGGGCAGCCGCCAACGGCTCGAGGAGCTCGGCGCCCAGGGCTTCGCGCAATGGATGCGGGACCAAAAGCAACTCCTGATCACCGACACGACATTCCGCGATGCGCATCAGTCGCTGCTGGCGACCCGCTTCCGCACCCACGACCTGGCCCGCATCGCGCCCTCCTATGCGCAAGCGCTGCCGGAACTCCTGTCCGTCGAATGCTGGGGCGGCGCGACCTTCGACGTGGCGATGCGGTTCCTCAACGAGGACCCGTGGACCCGGCTCAAGATTTTACGCGAGCAGATGCCCGACACATTGACACAAATGCTGCTGCGCGCCTCGAATGCCGTCGGCTATACGAACTATCCCGACAATGTCGTCGAGTATTTCGTCGAGAAGGCTGCCGATGGCGGCATGGATCTGTTCCGCGTCTTCGACTCGCTGAACTGGGTCGAGAACATGCGTGTCGCGATGGACGCGGTTTTGAAGAGCGGCAAGCTGTGCGAAGCGGCGATCTGCTATTCAGGCGATCTGAGCGACCCGAAAGAGACCAAATACACGCTCGACTATTACGTTCAGATGGCGCGCGAACTGGAGGCCGCCGGCGCGCACATCCTGGCGATCAAGGACATGGCCGGCGTCTGCAAACCGGCGGCGATCACCACGCTTGTCAAGACGCTCAAGCAGGAAATCAACTTGCCGATCCATTTCCACACGCATGACACCAGCGGCATCTCCGCCGCCAGCGTGCTGGCGGCTTCCGCGGCCGGTATCGACGCGGTCGACGCGGCGATGGACTCGATGAGCGGCCTGACCTCGCAGCCGAGCCTCGGCGCCATCGCCGAGGCGCTGCGCGGTTCCGAACGCGATCCGGGGTTCGACCGGGGAACCCTGCGCGCCATGGCGACCTATTGGGAAGGCGCGCGCCGTTACTACAAAGCGTTCGAGAGCGAACTGCGCTCCGGCATGGCGGAAGTCTACGAACACGCCATGCCGGGCGGGCAGTACACCAATTTGCGCGAACAGGCCCGCGCCTTGGGCATCGAGGACGCGCGCTGGCCCGAAGTCGCGCGCGCTTATACCGAGGTCAACGATATGTTCGGCAATATCGTCAAGGTCACGCCGACCTCGAAAGTCGTCGGCGATATGGCGAACTTCATGGTCACCAACGATTTGACCCGCGAGGACGTTCTCGACCCCTCACGCGACGTCGCATTCCCGCTATCGGTCGTCGAGCTGTTCCGAGGCGACTTGGGACAACCGTTAGGCGGCTTCCCAAAACCGTTGCAGGACAAGATCCTGAAAGGCGAGACGCCGAATACGGAGCGGCCGGGCGCGCACCTTCCCGCCGTCGATCTGGAAGCGGCGCGCAAGGAAGCGGAAACAAAGGTGCATCGCCACCTCGACGATTACGACCTGGCGGCCTATCTGATGTATCCGCAGGTCTTTACGGATTACGCCGCACACCGCCGGCAATTCGGCGATGTTGGCACCCTGCCGACGCCTATCTTCTTCTACGGACCGGAGATCGGCGAAGAAACCTTTATCGACATCGAAAAGGGCAAGCGGCTGATCGTACGCTACCTGGCGCTTGGCGAACCTAACGAGGAAGGTGAACGGACGGTCTTTTTCGAACTTAACGGTCAGCCGCGCACGGTGAAGGTGGCGGACAAGAGCCTGTCGAGCAGCGCGCGGGTCCACCGCAAGGCCGACGAAACGAATGCCGGTCATGTCGCGGCGCCCATGCCAGGACTTGTCGTCAGCCTTTCAGTCGCGGCCGGCGATACCGTCGCAGCGGGCGATCAGATACTGACGATCGAAGCCATGAAGATGGAATCGACGCTGTTCGCCGATACCGACGGCACCGTCGATGAAATAGTCGCTTCGGCGGGAACCCGGGTCGAGGCCAAGGACCTGCTGGTGGTGATCGATCCAAGTTAGCTGGGCGGCATCGCCTGCTTGATCAGAGGCACGACGGCGATCATTTTGCCGATCGGCCCGTCGATGAATTGATTCAGCGCGGCGCGCATATCTTTGCGTACGCTCGGCTCCAGCGACCGTTCCGGTGCCGCCAGGGCTCCGGCGAGGTGTTCGGCGCGCCTTCGTCCCTCGGCGATCACGTACAGGATGACAGGCTCGAGCCGCCCTTCTGCCGCGAACGGGGTTATCAACGCCGAAATCATGCCGAGATACGGCGGCCAATTGGCCAGATGACGGTACATGCTCGCCAGGATTTCCGCGCGCGCGCCGATCGCGTTCAGTGCTTCCACCAAGGCGCGGACATCGTCGTCCATCTCGTCCAACGTCAGGAGCGGCGGCGTCTCGCCTGCTACGCCTTCATCTTCGGCCGCTACGGTTCCTGCCGGTTCAAGCGGCGCAGCCGTTTCCTCTAGGCCGGTCAGCAACGCCGCTAGCGCGATCATGTTCATCGCGTTGCTCCGCTCGTAGGACGCGAGGATCATATCGATGCGCTTCAGGTCGGACGCGGACAGCCCCGCCGCCGAAAGCGCCGGTGCGGTCAGCCCAGGAAGGGTCGGAATGTCGAGCCCATCGCGTAGTGCCGCTGCTTCCGTCATGATCGCACCGTTCGCATAGAGCGGTTTCAACGCCTCCCAGGCCCATCCAAGTCCGCCCGGGAACGTGGCCAGATGCCGCCAGATCAAATTTACCACCGGCACGCCCAGCGTTGCCCGAATATCGCTATAGAGTTCGGCAATCTCTCCGCTCGCGTCGGCTTCGCGGATGGAAGGAACGGGATCGGCGGAAGCGTTTGACATTGGGATTTTCCTTCGGGGATACAGACGGCGCTTTCAGGCGCGGTAGAGCAGAGCAGGGTTGATTGGAATCACCTTTGATGATCCAACAACCGTGTGAATCTGCTCTCAGACTATTGAAGATAGAGCGAATTCACAATTTCGTTCGAACCCACAGGGTGGGTTCGACCAAACTTGATCCGCTCTATATCTTTGTTAAAGCAAGGATCGGCACTTTATCGATGGCGGGAAACACAAATGTCCGATGAACTCGAAGCGTTAAAGGAATGGATAGGAAAATCCGAGACGGTTGCGGAACGCGCCAGCGCCGGACGCATGCATGGACTCGCCGCCCTGCTGGACAAACCCGATATCCCCAAGGAAGGCGACGCGATCGGTCCGATGGGGCATTGGTGCTATTTCACGCCCCGGGTCCCGGCTTCCGAGATCGGTCCGGACGGGCACCCGGCGCGCGGCGGTTTCATGCCGCCGGTCCCCCTGCCCCGCCGCATGTTCGGCGGCTTCCGCGCGACCTATCACAAACCGCTGGTGATCGGCGAAATGATGCAGCGGGAAGCCCGTATCGCCAATATTCAGATCAAGCAAGGCAGCACGGGCACCCTGGTGATCTGCACGGTCCGGCACAGTTTCAGCGGTGAAAACGGCCTCGCCATCGAAGAAGATCACGACTACATCTACCGTGGCGACCCGCCGGCCGGAAACAAGGACAAATCCGGCGGCAGGGGAAAGACAGGCGCCGCGCCGGCCGAGCACGCCTGGTCGAAAACGATAACGCCCGACCCGGTCATGCTGTTCCGGTATTCGGCGGTCACCTTCAACGGTCATCGCATTCACTACGACCGGCAATACGTCACCGAAGTCGAAGGTTACCCCGCGCTGGTCGTGCACGGCCCCCTGATCGCCACCCTGCTGATCGAATTGGCCTTGGATAACAACCCGGGCCGTCCCGTCCGGCAGTTCGACTTCCAGGCGCGGGCCCCGCTGTTCGACAACGCGCCGTTCACGGTCAACGGGAACCCGACCGAGGACGGCTGTTCGCTATGGTCGACGACGCCGGCCGGAACCTATTCCTCGCGCGCAACCGTCGTATTCGCGTAAGCACCGAAGCAGTCGTGGAACCCGCCGCCCCCATCCTGGTTATCGAGGATGACCGTAATATCGCGGACCTGGTCCGCCGCTACCTGGAGCGCGCCGGATACGAGACGATAGTCGCCTATGACGGCAATGAAGGCCTGGCGATGGCGAAGTCCCGCGCACCCCGCTTCGTGGTCCTCGACGTCATGCTGCCTGGCGTCGATGGCTGGGAAGTGTGCAAGGCGCTGCGCCGGGAATCGGACGTGCCCATCCTCATCCTGACGGCCCGGGCGGACGAGATGGACCGCGTCGTCGGCCTGTCGATCGGCGCGGACGACTACGTGGTGAAACCGTTCAGCCCGCGGGAACTGGTCGAACGGGTGAAAGCGATCTTGCGCCGGGCCGGTGCGGCGGCGGCGCCGGTTTCGACCGTTTTCAGCCACGGTACATTGGTCCTGGATACCGAAAAACGGCGGGTAACGGTGAATGGCGAATTGACCGCGCTGACACCGTCGGAATTTACGCTGTTGCAGACATTGATCGCGTCACCCGGACGCGTTTACACGCGTGAAGACCTGCTCAACAAGCTGTATGTCGGCGGTGAATCCGTCGTCGACCGGGTCGTCGATGTGCATATCGGCAAGCTCCGCCGCAAGATCGAACCGGTGCCGTCCGAACCACGCTATATCGAAACCGTGCACGGTGTCGGCTACCGCTTTACAGACGCGGACGAACCGGCATGAAGCAACGCCTGCTTTGGAAGCTGCTCGCCGTAAATCTGCCAGTCATCGGAATCGTAATCGCGGTGCTTTGGATGGCGATTGATCTGCTGGCGGCCGACTATTTCACCAATCTGATGGAACGCTACAAGATTTCACCGTCGGAAACGCACCAGATGTTTCTCGACGCGGTGCACCGCTACTTCATTCAGGCTGCCGTGGTCGCCTTGGCGCTGGCCTGCCTGCTCAGCGTGATCTTGACGCGTAAAGTCCTGCGGCCGTTGTCCGATATGGGCGAGGTGACGCGCCGCATCGCGGCGGGCGATTACGGCGCGCGGATCACAGCCGCATCGTCGGACGAGATCGGAGAACTGGCGGGCGCCTTCAACCAAATGGCGGACAGCCTAGAGCATCTCGAGGGCCTGCGCCGCACCATGGTGGCCGATTTCGCGCACGAGCTCCGTACGCCGCTGACCAACATCCGCGGTTACCTGGAAGCGCTCGCCGACGGCGTCGTGACACCCTCGAAGGAAACATACGACCTGTTGCAGGACGAGATCATGCGGTTGGTTCGCCTGGTCGAAGATTTGAATCAGCTGACCAGCGCCGACGCGGCACGCGCGTTTCTTCGGCGTGAAAATATCGACCTTCGGGACTATGTAGAGCGCGCCCTGGCCCTGAACCGTCATGAATTCGATGCGCGGGATATTGCCGTCGAATTGTCTTTCGGGACCGATGCCGTCCATATCCAGGGTGACCCGGACAAGCTGCTGCAGATCCTTCGCAATTTGATTCAGAACGCCTGGCAATACACGCCGGAAAGTGGCGAATTCCACATCACGGCGAGTCGAAACGACAAGGCGATACGGGTCGAATTCGGCAACAGCAGTACGGACCTTGCGCCGGAGGGTTCGGAGCTCCTCTTCGAGCGATTCCATCGGGTCGAGAAGTCCCGTTCCCGGGAAACCGGCGGCGCCGGTATCGGCCTATCGATCGTGAAACAGCTGGTCGAAGCGCATGGCGGTAGGGTCGGCGTCGACTCCGACGAGAAGACTATCTGCTTCTGGATCGAGTTGCCGGCTTAAGAAAATCCGAAAAACGCCGCCTGCTCGTCAATCAGTTCCCGTTGCAGCGTCCGAAACCGTTCGTTCGCTTGCTGCTTACGGAGACGATCGGCGAACGGATCGGGCGCGACAACGTCGGATCCCGACAGCGCCTGAATTACGGCGTGACCGCAGAACGGCACATAGACCTCGGAATACCCACCTTCATGCGCCAGAACGAGACGGCCATCGCAAAATTCGTTCGCCAGCGCCATCGTTCGTTCCGTCATTTCCCGGTATGTTTCGGAAGAGGCGAGCATCCTCGACAGCGGATCCAGGCCGGACGCATCGTAACCACAGGCCACGATGATCACATCCGGACGGAAGTCGGTCAGCGCAGGCTCGACGATCCGCTCGAATGCGTAAAGGTAGGAATCGTGTCCGCCTCCCGGCAACAGCGGGATATTGATGTTGTACCCCTCCCCGTTGCCGCTCCCACGTGTTGCTATACCGCCACTGTCGCGCGGAAAGTTGTTCTCTTGGTGCAGCGAGATCGTCAACACGTCGCCACGATCGAGGAAGATGCCCTCCGTCCCGTTGCCGTGATGGACGTCCCAATCGACGACCGCGATCCGTTCGGTCAAACCGCCGGCAATCGCCGCTTCGATCGCGACTGCGATGTTCGCCAGAAGGCAGAAACCCATGGATTGGTCAGGCAGACAATGGTGTCCCGGCGGCCGGCTCAGCGCATAGGCGTTTTCGGCACTCCCGTTCAATACGCTCAAGAGCGCTTGCTTGACGAGCCCGGCCGACAGCGCAGCGATATCGAACCCATCCGGCCCGAATGGCGTCCCTTGCGTTAGTTCGCCACCGCCCGCGGCGCAGATCCGCCTGAACGATTCGAGGTAGGCGGCGGGGTGTATCCGCCGCAGATCTTCCTCGGTCGCCGGCGCAGCCGAAGGGCAGGTCACATCGCCGATAAGCCCGGTTACGTCCATCAGGCTTTTCAAACGCCGCTTGGTCTCCGGGTTTTCCGGCAATCCACCGGCTTTAAGTGGTTCGATCAAGCCGCCAACCGGCGCGACGGACGCATAGTTGCCGCCGGAATGCCAGAAACACCGCTCGTTCCAGAAGAATGCCGTCTGTGCCATAGGTCGCGTCCACCGTCTGTTCCACGAAGCAATATTCTAGCGGTAATCATCGCCTTTGGCCTGCCTCACGGGGACGTGAGAGACCTTTACAGAATCTTTAAGATATCTTTATGCAGCCCTTACATCGACTCGCCATCTTCATCACGCTAACCGCCAATAACATCAACCGGGCGGATTTACGATCGTAACAGACCGGCGACATGCCGGTTCGGCAGATGAAAGAGAGGCATTATGTCCAAGCAGAACAAGTTCCCCCTGAAGACATCGGTCGCTGCGTTGAGTGCAGCCGCCATGCTCGCCGGCGCAACGGCGTTGCCGGCGGCCGCCGCGACGGCAACGGATACGCCGGTGCAGCTCGCGAGCTGTAACCCGTGCAAAGCCAAGGGCTGTAATCCCTGCGCCGCCAAGAAGGGCTGCAATCCCTGCGCCGCGAAAGGCTGCAACCCCTGCGCCGCGAAGGGCTGCAACCCCTGCGCCGCCAAGAAAGGGTGCAATCCTTGCGCCGCGAAAGGTTGCAATCCCTGCAAGGCGAAGTAACGCCCTAGCGGTGATCCGGGCCCGGGGGGCTTTCGACCACGGAGAAAGCAAACGGGAGATCGTTATCGTGCAAAAAGGCACCCTTTTCGCCATTGCCGCGCTGTTCGGCGCCGCAATGGTGACCCCGGCGAGCGCCGCATCGGGGAAGCACATCAAGCTCACCGGCGAAATTATCGACAGCTGGTGCTACATCACGGAAATCATGTACGCGGAAGGAACCGCCCACCATCAATGCGCGGTCTGGTGCGCGGCGGGCGGCATTCCGGTTGGTATCCTCGGAGACGATGGCAAAGTTTATATGGTTTTGAAACTGGCGCAGGACGATACCAGCGTCGCCAATCCGAAGATCCTGAAAATTCAAACCCACCGCGTGACCGTCGACGGCGACTACTACAAGCGCGATGGCATCAACTACATCGTGGTGAATAAGATCGTTGACGACGCCGGGATCGTCAAACAGACCCACGAAGATTACGGCATCCAGCCGGGCGGGTGAGATCATGAAAAAGCTATTCCTATTCGCCCTGATGGCGATATCCACGACAGCGTTCACGACAACCGTTCAGGCAGCCGAAGAATGGGGCCTGCCCGAGGAGAAGATCTCGCGCTTCGAAGCGAAGGTCGTCGACGTGCTTTGCGAGTTGACCGGCGATTGCCCGAAGGACTGCGGCGGCGGCAAGCGCCAGCTCGGCCTTATCAACGGCGAGGGTAAACTTATCCTGCCGCTGAAAAACAGCGTCATCTTCGCCGGCACGACCGACGAGCTGATTGATTTTTGCGGAAAACAGGTCATCGCCGACGGTTTGCTGACGACCAACCGTGGCTATACCGTCTTTGCCCTGCAGTTCGTGAAGGAAGCGCCAAACGGCAAGTGGAAGCGGGCCAATCGGTTCCTGCCGAAATGGGCCAAGAAAAACGGCCTGGCGCCGAACAGCAAGAAGACCAACCGCTGGTTCGATCATAACCCGCAGGTCAGAGCGGTCATCGACAAAGAAGGCAAACTCGGGCTCGGCCTGAAGGTGGACAAGGAATATTTGGCCAGGCAATGAGAAATCAAGCGGTGAAGTTTCGAATCACAATCCTCGCACTGGCCACAGTGCTTCTGACGGTTGGGCAGGCGGCGGCGCATGACGGCAAGAAACATTCGCCAACGCCGTCCCCCACCCTTGCGGCCAAGCCGCCCGCCCTTCCATTTGATGTCGGTGGCCCCTTCAAGCTGGTCGACCACCATGGCAAGGAACGGACCGATCGGGACTTCCGCGGCCAATTCATGCTCGTCTTCTTCGGCTACGCCAACTGTCGGTCGATCTGTCCGATCGGCCTACGCCGGATGGCGGCGGCGCTCGATGCCCTGGGTCCGTCCGGCGCCATAATCCAGCCGCTTCTGATCAGCGTCGATGCGGCAAACGATACGCCGGATAACATGCGCGACGAAGTCGTCCAGATTCATCCCCGGCTGCTCGGGCTCACCGGATCCGGCAAACAACTGAAAGCCGCCGCGAAAGCCTATCAGATCGAATCCAAAGAGGTTTCGCGGACGCGCGATGGAAAACCGGTCTACGCGCACGGATCCTTCATCTACCTGATGGGTCCGGACGGCAAGCTGGCCACGATTATCCCACCGGTTCTCGGCGACGAGCGGATGGCCGGGATCATTCGCCGTTATGTGAACTAAGCAAACGTCCCCGCGACGCGAAGTGGCCGAGAAGGAGATAAGCATTGCTCATAAAGATACCGCGTGGCTGGGAACGCCCGATGTCGCAGGCGACGCCGGAATCGCTGTTCGCCAACCGTCGCTCTCTCGTAAAAGCGCTCGCCGCGGGTCCAATTCTCGCCGCTTCGCCCTTTCTCCTGTCCGGTTGCGACGACGCGCCCAATGTGGCGAAAGCGACAGCCGAGCCGGATCCCACCGCGCACTTGTATCCTGTTGCCCGGAACGCGCGCTATACGCTGGACCGGACGATTTCGCCGGAGAAGCTTGTTACCAGCTACAACAATTACTACGAGTTCGGCTCGTCGAAATCGGTAGATGCGGAATCTCAAGCCTTACCCCTGCGCCCGTGGCTGGTGACCATCGATGGCCTTGTCGAGAAACCGATCGAGATCGGCGTCGACGAACTGCTTCAGAAAATGCCGCTGGAGGAGCGCCTGTACCGGCACCGATGTGTCGAGGCCTGGTCGATGGATGTGCCGTGGAGCGGCTTTGGTCTCAAGGCGCTGGTCGACTTCGCCAAACCTCTGTCGAAGGCTCGCTTCCTTCAAATGACGAGTTTCCAAAATCCGGAAGTCGCGCCGGGACAGAAATCGTCCTGGTATCCCTGGCCGTATGTCGAAGGCGTAACACTCGCGGAAGCGACCAACGAGTTGGCGTTCATCGCGACAGGCGCCTATGGCAAACCTTTGCCGAAACAGAACGGCTCGCCGCTGCGCCTGACCCTTCCCTGGAAATACGGCTTCAAATCGGCGAAGGGGCTGGTCCGTTTTACTTTTACCGAGAAACGGCCCGTTGGGTTCTGGGAGCTGATACAGGGTAAGGAATACGGATTCTGGGCCAATGTGAATCCGGAAGTGTCGCATCCGCGTTGGAGCCAGGCGCGCGAGCGCGTCCTCGGGCGCGACGGCGGCAAAGTACCGACACGCCTGTATAACGGCTATGGAGAATTTGTCGCCGGCCTTTATACGGATATGAAGAACGAGCGCCTGTTTATGTAGCCGTTCGCGCAAACTCGACGTTGCAAAGGACGTGATCCACAGCCCCCGCGCCAAAAGGAAGCGCCACAACCTCGTAATTTAGGCGACCACCCGCGGCATCGAAATTCGATGCGGCGCGACAGGGCGCCGACTGCAGCGCCGTATCGCGGGCGACCGTCAGGATCCACTGCGATAGCAATGCCGATATTTCGGCGCCGCCTTCGAATACCGCACCGGCGCCGCTGGGCCGATGGGCCCGAAGCGCGGTCGCGAATGTCGTATCCGGCCGGAGGTCGTTGGCGGCACCACATCGAAACAGAATCAAATTGGGCCATCGTTTGGCCAAATCCGACACCTGAAGCGAATCGCGTGACGGTAAGGGACGCAAAGCGCGGAGGTCGTTCCAATAACCGACGATGTCGGTTGATCGAACCGGTGTAACGTCGCGCATTCGATCGCTATCGGCCGACGCATCCGGGCGCATATATTGTGGCGTCGGCCGCATCGATTTGAGCGTATCGGTAATATCGCTTTTCTTCTCTCGCCCGGCTGCACTCCTCTGTAAGGAGACCTCCGCAAGGGACGCAAAACCCGCATTCTCTTTGGGCTCCGCATCAGACAAGTCGTCAATCCGCATGGCTAACCGTCGTCAGTAAGGCAAGGGCAGTTACCGTTCGTCGTGGGCACGATTGTCGAGAGATAGGCGTCCAACGCGTCGAGCATGATGGCCTGGCTACTACGGCGTAA
Source organism: uncultured Rhodospirillaceae bacterium (assembly GCA_964386465.1). Lineage (GTDB taxonomy): Bacteria > Pseudomonadota > Alphaproteobacteria > UBA8366. The sequence goes on along the minus strand of CAYLTU010000043.1, from coordinate 5,812 downwards.
ATGCGCGGCAGCGAGTTTGAGGCGCAGGTGACGCCCCTGATCGAGCCGTACCGAAAGTTTCGCACGCGCTTTTGTCGTGCCGCCGCCTCCTTTTTCGGAGAGAGCCGTTACGGGCACGACAGTCGCAACTGCCTCCTCCGGCCTAATACGGGGCGGCGGTCCGGAGGGACAATTCGGCGACGGTTGGGCCGATGTCGGGAACTCTTTGAGAAACGCCGAAACAGAGTTGCTGGGCGCGGCCGCCCCTTTGCTGGTAAGGAGCGCGCCGGTCAAGGCAGCCGATGCATGCTGTGAACTCATGTCAAAACCTCGCCGGCGAGGGAGCGAATTCCGTATAACGGATCGGGTGGCGGCAGACTATCCATGGGTGCGGATACAGGTGCTTCCTCCCACCGCAACCGGGTCTCGAGATAGGCCCAAAGCCGCTCGATTTCACCCGCAGAACGGGTTTTCCGCGGCAATTCCATGACGGTCCTGCCGTCGATCATGCTGCCGGCGAAGTCCGTCCGCTGGTGAACGATCGAGGGGGCCAAGGTACCGTGCTGCGACAAGGCGATTGCCGCCTCCGACGTAATCCGCGCCCGCGGAGTCGCGCCGTTGATGACGAAGACCATCGCCTTGCCCATCTTCTCGACCATCTCGATCGTGGCGCCGGCGGCGCGCAGATCATGCGGGCTGGGCCGTGTCGGGATAAGCACGAGATCCGCGAGCTTGATGACATGGGCAATCGTGAGCGTGATGGCGGGCGGCGTATCGACGATGAGCAGGTTGATGCCCAACCGCTTCATGCGTTCGATATCCTGTGGCAGTTGCGAAATGATCGTCCGGGCGAATACGGGCGTATCCGCCTGCCGCTCGTTCCACCAATCGGACAGGCTGCCCTGCGGGTCCGTGTCGACGAGCGCGATCGGGCCCGCGCCCGCGCGTTCCGCTTGTACCGCCAGATGGCCCGCTAGCGTCGTCTTACCAGAGCCGCCCTTCCGAGACGCCACCGCCATAACCAACATTGCACATACTCCCAAAATCAAGGTGCGCGGACATTCCATATAAACCTGACTCGGTTCTCAGTACTGGTGAGATATTCGCCAAGCATGGATAACAGTAATTCTGGGAAAACAATAATAAATAATTAGATACTGTCAAATATTATTTATTTAAAGAAATAGTATTAATATTTTTTATTATTTATATTTAAATAATTATTTCATTTTACTACAGTTAATATTTTATTTTAGAGAAATTATCGCCAGCCGTACGATTCCTAAATAAGATATTGCAGGGCAAGAAAAAGCGACTGCACGCCAAGCGCACATTCGCCCCTTCGGACAATATCTGAAGATCGCGGGCGGCTTTATGCCGCCCTACCGGTTCGGTTGCTACTGCTGGCGCAGCCGCGGATCCAGCACGTCGCGCACGGCGTCGCCGAACATGTTGAAGCCGAATACAGTTACCGCAATCGCGAAACCGGGGAAGAAGGCGACCCAGAAAGCGGACTCGACATATTCCTCGGCGCCGCCCTGCAGCATCAGGCCCCAGGCCGGCGTGGGCTCCTGCACGCCCATGCCGAGGTAGGATAGCGACGCCTCCGACAAAATCGCGCCGCCGATCGCGCTCGTCATGATAATCAGGTACGGTGCCATGACGTTCGGCAGCATGTGCCGAAGAATGATCCGGGCATGATTGAATCCCAAGGCTCTCGCCGCATCGACATAAGGAATGGCGCGGATCTGCAACGCGTTGGAGCGCACGATACGGGCACAGTCAGGTATGATCGGTAAGGTGATCGCCATTATCACGTAATAAATCTCGCTGCCGAAGATCGACACGATGGCCAGCGCCATGATGATCGCGGGAAACGCCATGAAAACGTCCATGACGCGCATAAACAGCAAATCGAAGGTGCCGCCGAAATAGGCGCTCGCGACGCCCATAACAAGCCCCGTCGTCGCCCCCGTAAACGCGCAGGTAAGGCCTACGAATAACGCGGTCCTCGCGCCATAGATCAACCGGGTCAAGATATCGCGGCCGAATTGGTCGGTCCCCAGCCAATAGTCCGCTCCCGGCGGTAACAACATATCTTCGAAATTGTTTGCCACCGGATCGATACTCGTGATCACGGATGCGAAGACGGTGAGGATTACCAAAGCAAATACGATCACCCCGCCGACGGCGCCGAGCGGTTGACGTTTGGTCAGGTGGATTAGCTTGTCGAGATACGACTGCTTGCCAAGCGCTTCCTGAAGTTCGGCACCGCCGCCGATTTCCGCAACACTCATTATTCCCAGCTACCCTCTAAATTTCATGATCGACTTGCGCGCCCTAAATGCTATCGGGCCGCCAATTCCTCATTTGAAAGTGACGGCCCGGTTCGATGCGACTGCTATTGAGTGTCTATTGAGTCCTTAGACGGGGATCCAGTACGTCACGAACGGAATCACCGAAGAGATTGAAACCGAACACCGCCATCGAGATGGCGATGCCCGGGAAGATCGCGATCCAAGGCTCGCTCTCGACATACTCTTCCGCACCACCCTGGAGCATCAGCCCCCATGCCGCGGTCGGCTCCTGAACGCCGAGACCGAGATAGGAAAGCGAGGCCTCAAGAAGGATCGCCTGACCGACGAACGCCGTCAGCATGATCAGGAACGGCGCCATCACGTTCGGCGCCATGTGGCGCAGAATGATCCGCGCATGGCTGAATCCGAGCGCGCGCGCCGCATCCACGTAGGGAATCTCCCTAATCGCCAGTGCGTTCGACCGCACCACCCGCGCACAACGCGGAATGAAGGGGATCGTGATCGCGATGATCACATTTTCCGTGCTCGGTCCGAAAATCGAAACGATCGCCAGCGCCATGATGATCAGCGGGAACGCCATGAAAACGTCCATGACGCGCTGGAAAATCAAATCAAAGGTGCCGCCGAAATAGGCGCTCATCACGCCGAGGACCAATCCGATGGTCGCTCCCACGAACGACGCGATGAAGCCAACGAACAGCGCCGTCTGGGCGCCGTAAATCAGGCGGGTCATGATATCGCGGCCAAACTGGTCGGTGCCCAGCAGGAAATCCCACCCGGGCGCAATCAGCATATTGGCGAAATCGTTCTCTTCCGGATCGAAGCCCGTCAGATAGTTCGCGAACACGGCCATAAAGATCATCGCAATGACGACTGCGAAACCAACCGTACCAAGCGGTTGCTTCCGGACCATTTCGACGCACTTTTGCCCGATCGACTTCTTCTCTCGAAGTTCGTCCAGGTCCGATCCGACACCAACATCTACTGTAGCCATGATCTAACCTCCTAGCTGTACCGGATCCGGGGATCCAGCCAAGCGTAAAAGATGTCGACGACGAAGTTCGTCACCACGAATATTAACGCCACGAGCATTACCAAAGCCTGGGTCATCGTATAATCATGATTCTGTACCGACTCGACGAACAGTTTGCCGATGCCATTCAGGTTGAACACCTGTTCGGTTACGACCAGCCCACCCATGAGAAAGGCGAATTCGATACCAATAACAGTTACCACCGGCAGCATGGAATTCTTCAAGGCATGGCGATTGATGATGATCTTTTCGAGCAGCCCCTTGGCGCGCGCCGTACGGACATAGTCCTCGCGCAGCACTTCGAGCAGAGCCGAGCGCGTCATCCGCGTCGCCACCGCGGAATACCGGTATCCAGTCGCGATGGACGGCCAAATGAGCTGCACCATATTGCTGACAGGGTCTTCCAGGGGCGAGACGTACTCGATCGGTGGCATCCAAGGTTCACCGAACCACGCCTGCGTCGAAATCAGCAGCCCGAGAATGATCATTATGCCGAGCCAGAACGACGGAATGGCGATACCTGCGATGCTGAACGTGCGCACCGCATAATCTAGCCAGGTATCTTGTCGTATCGCCGATATAGTACCCAAGGGTATTGCGATGATGATGGAAATCACTGATGCCATGATTGCCACCTGCAGCGACAATTTAAATCTCAAATTCAGTTCATGTGTGATCGCCTTGCCGGTCCACATCGATTCGCCGAGGTCGAAAATAACGAACCCGTAGATAAAGTCAGCAAATTGCACGAACACCGGCTGGTCCATGCCCAAATCGTGCTGGCAGATCTGGATGGCTTCCACATCGATAAAGCCGCCCTCGCCCGACATGCGAAGCTCACAGACATCGCCGGGTATGAGACGCAACAGGAAGAACACAAGGGCTGCCGCGCCAAGCAGCGTCGGCACCATGAGAAGAACGCGCTTAATCGTGTATTTAAACATGGCCCGCAATCACACCTTATCTAAAGAGATCAACCCGCCGCGCGAATTAGCGCGGCGGGAGATCGTTGGTTACTTCAGTACCTAGCTGGAGGATTACTTATCCAGCCAAACTTGATCCAGGCTCTGGTTCAAGTAATGGCTCGGCGCAATATTCCAGCCCTTCACATAGGAGCGGTGCGGGTTGATCTTGTACCACCAGAAATTCACCGCGAAGTGCGCTTTCTCGTCGAGACCGCGCATCTCGTACTTACGCATGATCGCGGCTGCCTCGGCTTCGTCGCCGGTGCGGTTCATCTGGTCGTACCATTTGTCCATCTGACGATCGATGTAGTTACCGCGGTTATTGGTCGCGATATCGGCCGACTGCCATTTGGACGCGTCGATCAGCGGATTGACGACACCCTGGCAGTTGAAGTCGATCATGGTTTCCTGATCTTTCTTCTTCCGAAACTTGGCGTACCAAGGACCGGTCGGAAGTACGATCTGGTTCGGGACAAGGCCGACCTTCTTCCACTGGCCCAGCATCCAGGTACCAACAACCTTATAGGGCTGGTCGACCGCACGGTTCAGAAGCTCGACCGTCATGCCGGAAACGCCGGCGTCCGCGAGAAGCTTCTTGGATTTTTCCTGACTGGCTTTCAAATCACTGGAATAGCCGATCATTTTTTGCAGTTCAGCCTTCGTCGCCGCCAGCTTGTGGTTCGGGAAAACCATACCACCAACTGTCTTCACGATGGCGATTTGGGAGAGGTATTTAGAACCACCCCAACGATCCATCGCCAAGGTCAGCGCTCGACGGATACGAACGTCCTGGAATTTCTTCAGCTTCTGATTGGCGCTGAAGCCCATGACGCAGTTCCAGTCACTTTCCTGAACGGTGATCTTGTCGCCCAGGGCCTTTTTCAGATCATCGCGAGCCTTCGGCGGGAAGGCGCGGAATTCGATCTGCGCGCGGTCGCCGCGAATGGCCTGCAGACGAACCGCCATCTTCGGCGCGGAAATCGCCTTGTAGCCATCGAGATACGGCTTCGCTTTGCCGTCTTCACCCATGTGGTGATAGTTGGCATAACGCTTGCCTTCGACGAACGCACCAGGTTGGTGCTGCACGAACGTAAACCCGCCGGTACCGTTGATGTTTTTCTCGTGCCATCTGTAGCCGTGCGTGTCGAGATCCTTCTTCGAATAGACGAAGTTGAACGGCGTCGCGAGCGCCGGAATGAATCCGCCCGTCGCATATTTCAGCTTGAAGACCATTTCGTACTTACCGGACGCCTTGACTGATTCCACCATACCGTAAAAAGCCTTACGCGAACTGGCGATGCCCTTCGGCGGAAAGATCAGCTTTTGATAGGTGGCCACGACATCCTGAGATGTCATCGGCGTGCCGTCGTGGAACTTGACGTTTTTACGAAGCGTAAAGGTATAGGTCTTGCCGTCATCCGACGTTTTCCAATGTTCGCAAACGTCGCATTGGAAATCGCTTGTCGACTGCGGATTGTCCGGATTAACGCGGATCAGCAGGCTGTAAAACGGACGGA
>CAYLTU010000042.1:0-27301 GCA_964386465.1 uncultured Rhodospirillaceae bacterium | reverse complement strand
TCTGTCTGTAAAATACCAATCCAAACAGGAGGTTGGAAATACTTCACGATCGACGCTTTACAGGCCGCGCAAATCGTTTAGTCGAGGCAATCAAAAATATTACTGGCATGAAAAAGGCCAAATGCGGTTCGTTTTCGGCGGCACTAGGGAGCCGTCAGGTTTCATGTAAGGAATAGGAACGCTCTTCTTATCATCCGGTAACGCAGCCAGGGCCCGAGACTCATAAGGCGGAACTGACCGATAAAACGCATGGGGATCCATCCAAAAGCTCTCTTTTGGGATGACGACACTCCCGTCATTGGACCACTCGGATTCTTCGGAATACAGGATCGCGAAATGCAGGGCATCCCGGCGGATCCGACGCCCCATTTTACCTGTGTTGCTGGTCTTACCGATTTCCTGACCCATTTCAACGCTTGCGCCGATTGCCAACGGAGACATCTCACGCAAATGCGTATATTGGGAGTAAGTCCAGAAAGGTAGGCCGGTTTGCCCAGGCGTGTGCCTGAGCATTATCTCTACACCTTTGCGGTTTCCTTCATTCGAGAATTTCCCCCCTATCGTGCCGGCCGAAATTGCCCTTATCGGAGTTCCGCGTGGTTGAGGAATGTCGACCCCTTTATGGATAGCCGGCCATGGGCGTTTGTGTGAATAGTCGATGGCCCAACTCTCGCTATCGATTTCCGGACAGTCGGCGCCGTCGATGAAGTTGGGCTCTAGCCCCGTTTCGATACCACCCCTGGCTTTCTGAATTGCAACAGCCCTTTCCCTGTCGCGTCTGGCCTTGCCGACCATCATACGGATTTTGTTGGAAATCTCATTTGGTGGCACAAAACCTTCAAGCTCTTCGCATTCCGTGCAGTGACCGTAGTTGGCCTCACCGCGACTGCCTTCCTTTCTTTCGCTACTTCCACTCGACCTTGGCCTCCTTCGCTCTCCCCGCTGTGCCAAGTGCGTAGTCGGAATTTTAAGCGCAGAAATTTCAATGACCGCAGACGTTCCATTCGACGCCTCGGCGGGTTCATAAGGAACAGAAGAGAACGCCGGCCTGCCGACGTTAAACAAGCAAAACACGGCAAGGATCACCGCTGCATCCAAAAGACCACCAAAACAATATGCCATCGGTGCAAGTAAAATTGGATGACGTATGTTGAAGCGCTTCGTTGTTGCTGTCTGTTGTTTGGCCATTCCACGCCCCTCGTTGTCTCCCAAAAGTATGGAGGAAAACGGAAGTTTGCGCATGACCGTACTTGGCTACAAATCCTCGTCGCGACCCTGCGCGAAGCGCGTCCGCGGATCCTTCAATAAGCGACATGCCGACAATGATGCCAGCTTGCCATCCGTTCGCGTTTGGAATACCGCAACACCGGTAGTGACACGCGAAGCCTGTTGACGGCGAAAGACGACGCAGTTGAGGCGTAAGGACCCGACGGTTCCCAAAATACCGCGGCAACCGGTCGATTATTTTTGCCCGGCAACAAGGGCTCAGGGAGATACCGCGCTTACGATCCAGGTCGCGCTGTCGATCATGACGCCGCCGTCCGTCTGAAATCCGGAAATTGCATCGAAGAGATCGTTTGCAATACGCTCTGTGACATCGTCCGAAACCTCTCTCAGCAAACGTGAAACAGGTCCCACCTCCAACAGTTTTTGGACCGATGCCGGCACGTCCGCCGCCACGGGAATCTTGGTTTCGAGCGTGTCGATAGTGAGTTCGGTGAAGCCGGCCCCGGAAAGGATATTCCGGATTCGATCCGGGTTGGAAAATGCCATTGGGCCTGGAGCCTCCGGGTTCGAGGGTGGCGGTGCAGGCAGGTGCCGAAGTGCGACGTGCAGAGGAATCGATATCCACGGGTTCCTGTCCGCTGCCTGCCAACACACGAATGCAATCCGTCCACCGGATTTCAAACCATCGCGGATATTCCTGAACGCGCTGACCGGATCGATGAAAAACATAACGCCAAAGCGGGAAAATACCCTGTCGAAGGCTTCCCCCTGAAACCGGTACATCGCAGCGTCTTTGTTCTCGAAGGTCACATTGTCTAAGTCGAGTGCGCCCAGCCGTGCGCGGCCGACCTCGAGCATCGGGGTTGAGATATCGATGCCGAGGACGCGTCCCGTACGACCCACCCGGCCGGCAATCTCGATCGAAGTCGTTCCGCTGCCGCATCCGACATCCAGCACCGAATGTCCCAGCTGAATATCGCAGGCGTTCATCGCCTCGGAGCCCAATGCTCCCAGCATGCGTTCCTGAGTATCGACGAGTCTGGCCCACCTGTCTCCCACTGGACCGTTCCAGTATTCGATCTGCGGTGCGTTTACGCCGACTGCTTCCATTCGGCTCCCCTCCGGCATGGTAAGAGTGCAGCTGCCGCGGCACGAGGAATCCTAGCCCGATGAACACTGAGGCTGCCCTCCGGGCTTGACCGGTCCCTGTCCTGATGGCGCGCAACCGAGCGCATCCTGGTTACCCCCGCAAACCGTATTTGAACGAAGCGGTGCTCGCGCGCGATATTATTCAGCCGTCGCCAAGGACACGGCCCGCGACCGCGTCGAGTCGCGCCATCATCGCCGGGTCGCGGGCGTCGGGCGCTGTGATGAGCGCGGTGTCGAGTGCCTTGTGGCAGCCGGCGTGGCAACTTTCAGTGCGATTTGAAAGCCTCGGCGCGAGCGCCTTGACCAAGGCGCGGCCCTTGTCCGCGTTGGCCATCAGGACGCGGATCACGACCTCGACGCTGACATCGTCATGGTCGTCGTGCCAACAATCGTAATCGGTGACCATGGCGACCGTCGCATAGCAGATCTCCGCCTCGCGGGCCAACTTGGCTTCCGGCATGTTGGTCATGCCGATCACGTCGCAGCCCCATTGCCGGTACAGGTTCGATTCCGCGCGGGTCGAGAATTGCGGGCCTTCCATGACCAGATAGGTGCAGCCGCGCGTGATCTGGATACCGGCGGTGGACGCCGCGGTTTCGATCGCGTCGCCGAGGCGGCTGCAGACCGGGTCGGCCATGGAGACATGCGCGACGCAGCCTTCGCCGAAGAAGGACTTTTCGCGCGCGAAGCTACGGTCGATGAACTGGTCGACGATCACGAAGTCGCCCGGCGCCAGATCCTCGCGCAGCGATCCGACGGCCGACAACGAGAGGATCTCGGTGACGCCGAGACGCTTCATGGCGTCGATATTGGCGCGGAAGTTGAGGGAGGTCGGCGATTGAACGTGCCCCTTGCCATGGCGCGGCAGGAACACGATCTTCTGGCCTTCCAGGGTCCCGACGATGAAAGCGTCCGAAGGCTTGCCGAATGGCGTATCGACCGTCTCCCGCCGGACGTCCTCCAGGCCGTCGATTTCGTAAAGGCCGCTGCCGCCGATCACGCCGACGATGGGCGGGCATCCTGGCTTACTCATTTCCGGTCCCCCGAAGTGCCGCCGGTCACAGGTCGAAATCGACCATGACCGGCACATGGTCGGACGGTTTCTCACCGCCGCGCGCCTCGCGCAGGACGGTCGCGCCTTTCAGCGTCTTCTTAAGCGGTGGCGTGACCCAGATATGGTCGAGCCGCCGGCCGCGGTTGGAGATGTCCCAGTCACGCGCGCGGTAGCTCCACCAGCTGAAGAGCTGTTCGGATTCCGGAATGGAATGGCGCACCGCATCGACCCAATTGACCGAGTTTTGGACGTTACCCAGTTTTTCGACCTCGATCGGCGTGTGCGATACGATTTTCAGCAATTGCTTGTGCGACCAGACGTCCGTTTCCAGCGGGGCGATGTTCAGATCACCGACAAGGATCATTTTCCTGCGCGCCGTGCGGTTGGCCGGGAACCATTCCGTCATCTCGTCGAGAAAGTCGAGCTTGTGGCCGAATTTCTCGTTCTTCTCGCGGTCCGGCTCGTCGCCGCCGGCGGGGACATAGAAATTGTGCAACTCGATCCCGCCGGGCAATTTTGCGGATATATGGCGGCAGTCGCTGCGCCCGCACCATTCCCGCCGCTGAACATCCTTTAGCGGGAGGCGCGAGAGGATCGCGACGCCGTTATAGCTTTTCATGCCGCTGAACGCGACGTGCGGGTACCCTATCTCGTGCACGGCTTCGAGCGGGAACAGCTCGTCCCGGACCTTGGTTTCCTGCAGGCAGATAATATCCGGATCGTTTTCCTTGGCGAGCGCCGCCACGCGCTCGATGCGCAGCCGCACCGAGTTGATGTTCCATGTTGCTATGCGCACCCGCGTTCCCTCCCGTTTACAGTTCTGCCGTCACGTTAGCATGACGTGCAGATCGTCCAGCCCGTCGACATGACCGTTCAGCACGTCGCCGCGTTCGATGGCCGCCACGCCTTCCGGCGTCCCGGTGAAGATCAGGTCTCCAGGTTTGAGTTCGATCAGGCCGGACAGATAGTTGATCGTCTCCGGCACGTTCCAGATCATATCGGCCAGATCGCCGTTCTGCCGCAGCTCGCCGTTGACGGTCAGGCTGATCGTGCCCGATTCGAGAATCCCCACTTCCGAGGCCGGGCGGATCGCCGTCATGGGCGCGGCATTGTCGAATCCTTTCGACAGGTCCCACGGGCGGCCCATGTCCTTCGCCACGCCCTGCATGTCGCGGCGGGTGAGGTCCAGTCCAACCCCGTAGCCGAAGATGCAATCGTTCGCGTCGCCCGCGGGGATGTTCCATCCGCCCGCGCCCAGCGCGACGACAAGCTCTATCTCCGGATGCAGGTTCTTCGTGGCGACCGGGTAGCCGACATCGCCGCCGTCGGGTACGATCGAATCCGCCGGTTTGGCGAAGAAGAACGGCGGTTCGCGGTCCGGGTCGTGTCCCATCTCGCGGGCATGAGCGGCATAGTTCCGCCCTACGCAATAGATGCGGCGCACTGGAAACGACGTGTCCGCGCCGGCGACCGGCAAGGCCGGCTGGTCCCAAAGCGGAATGGCGTAGGCGCTCATTTAGGTCTCCTCAAGCGGGCTGAACGGGATGCATAATAGGCACCGGATGCGCGGTGAAAAACGTCAAATTTACGTGACTAGGGGATCGGCCGGTCAGGCTGCGCGAAACCCGGGCGCGCTGTCGCTGCGGGCGGCGCAATAGTCGCGGCAGGCGTCGCCGAAGGCCCGGAACATGGCGTCGGACAGCGGCCATTTCAGCGGTTCGCGCCCTTCCGGGTGCCACTGCACGCCGAGCACGAAACCCCGGGCCTTGGGCATGCTGACGGCTTCGATCACCCCGTCGTCGCTGACCGCCTCGACGAACAGGCAGTCCGCCGGCTCGTCGATCGCCTGGGCGTGCAGGGAGTTCACCATTTCTTTGCTCATGCCGCCGGTCAGCCGCTCCAGCATCCCGCCCGGCGCGATGAGTATCGGATGGCGCAGGTGGTGGCGTTCTCCCGCCGGCAAGGTTCGGTCCATGCGGTGTTCGTTCTTGCCTGGCAGTTCGTGCACGAGCTGATGCAGGGTACCGCCCAGCGCGACATTCAGTTCCTGGATGCCGAGGCAGACAGCAAAGACCGGCACGCCGACCTCGATTGCCTTGCGGATCATGGGCAGGACCGTCGCGTCGCGTTTCGGGTCGTGCAGGGTGCCTTTGCGGCTTGGCTGGCCGCCATATTGATGCGGTTCGACATTCGGTGCGCCGCCGGTCAGGAACAGGCCGTCGAGGCGTTCGACCAGACTATCGAAACAATGCTCTTCGCCCAGCGCCGGAATCAGCACCGGCGCGCAGCCCGAAACGCCGCGGACGGCTTCGGCATAATTACCGCCGACGCGGTGCATGCCGCGCTCGTCTTCCCTGGCATAGCTGGTGGGAATTCCGACGAGGGGTAAACAAGTGTTACTTACCATAGCGTTAGGAAATATCACGTAGGCGGGGCGGTCGGCAAGGTTTCCAGCCATTCAGACCGTCACTTGCACTGGGCATGGCCAATGCATTGCAGTAGCATCGGTGCGACAGAATCGGTTGATCGCCGATGGATTGGTGGAGCGTGGCGATGAAAAACCCGGAGAACAATCCGGCCCTCGATCGATGGAATGAACGCTTCGGGGCCGAAGGCTATCTTTTCGGTACCGCCCCGAACCACTTTCTGGCCAGCCAGGCGAAACTGCTGCGACCGGGCGAACGCGCCTTGTCGATCGCCGATGGCGAGGGACGCAATGGCGTTTGGCTGGCCGAGCAAGGCCTGGATGTCCTGACGATCGACTTTTCACCGGTGGGTCTGGCCAAGGCGGAGAAACTGGCCGCCAAACGCGGCGTGACACTCGAGACCCGCCAAACCGATATCGCGGTCTGGGATTGGGACGCCGAGACCTTCGACGTCATCGTCGCCATATTTATTCAATTCGCCGGGCCGCCTCTGCGGGCCAAGATATTCGCCGGTATTCAGCGCGCCTTACGGCCCGGCGGACGATTGATCCTACAGGGCTATCGCCCCAAACAGCTGGAATACGGCACTGGTGGGTCCAAAAAAATTGCAAACAAGTACACGGCAAATTTGTTGACCGCTGCCTTCGCCGGCCTCGAAATCCGGCATTTGCGGGAACATGACAGCGTCGTGCATGAGGGCAGGGGCCATGACGGCATATCGGCCCTGATCGATCTCGTCGCGGTCAAACCCTAGAATCGTAGCCAACCGCACCGTCAGTCGGCGAAGTCCGCTTGCCGGGCGATTGGCTACGGCGTTACTGTCGCCAAAGAGAACGACTTACAATCGAACAGGAGTGAATTTGTGGCAGGATCGGTCGAGGCTTGTCCGGGGATCTTTCTGCGCTACGATCCGGTGGCCGCATCGGTCCCGGTGCTCGTCGATGTCTCGCGTAGCGGGCGCGAGTATCCGCACGATTTCCGCTCACCGATCCCATTTTCGGTCCTGCACGACAACGTTTCAATGTATGTCGAGGAGTTGTGCGGCAAGGCCCCGATATTCGGCGCGACCATGCTCTACGCCTGCTTTCCCAACACCTATGTCGACACCAATCGCAGCGCCGCGGATATCGACGAGCGTCAGATCGAAGGTTCGTGGCCGGGTCCCATCGAGCAGAGCGATTTCACCGAACGCGGTCTTGGCCTGATAAAGCGCCTTTCGCGCTATGGCGAGGACATGCAGGAGCGAAAGCTGACCGTTGAAGAGGTCCAGGCGCGGCTCGACAGCTACCACGAGCCCTACCATCGGGAACTGGCGCGCATTCTCGCCCGAATGAAGTCGGCGCATGGACGCGCGGTTCAGGTCTCGTGCCATTGCATGTCCGCGATTGGCGCACCGACCCATGCCGATCCGGGCGAGGCGCGCGCCGACTTCAATCTTGGCGATGTAAACGGGACGACCTGCACACCCGAGTTTCTGGAGTTCGCGACCAAAACGCTTGAAGATCTGGGTCATTCGGTCAGCATTAATTTCCCCTACTACGGCGGATATCTCACGCGACGGCACAGCGATCCGGCGCGGGGCGTCGAGAGCATCTTCGTTGAAATCAACAAGCGGATGTTCATCGACACCAATAGCTTCAAACGGACGGATGGCTTTTCGGCGGTCAAGGCGGCGATGGACCGGTTGATCGAAGAGATTTGCCGCTATGCGGCTGAATAGGGTTCGCGCTGGAACCGCGCGTTCGAAAATTCGATATTCGAATCCGGATGGGTCCAATTGTAACGTTGAGCACCGAATGTCTGCCGATGTCTAGAAAATCGTATCTCGGTTCATTCGGAATGACGGGTCGAAGGCTGTACCTATGATCGCAACAATCGTCGCGAACGAACTGGCGGTCCGCTTGGGCTTCTTCCTTGGGATCTTCGTTCTCATGATCTTTTGGGAAATAGCGGTGCCGCGTAGTACCAGGTCCGTGTCCCGTTGGGTCCGCTGGCCGAGCAACCTTGGCATCGTCGCGTTCAACGCGCTGCTTTGTCGTCACGCCGGATATGCACCGCGTCCACCATTCGATCCTGCCCCGCGAAACCAACAGCAATTTCGGCTTCAACCTGCCCTGGTGGGACCGCCTGTTCGGAACCTACGCCGCCCAGCCCGAGGAGGGGCATGGCGGGATGACCATCGGAATAGAGCAATTCCGCAAGCCCGGAGACCTGCGGCTCGACCGCATGTTATTGCAACCTTTCCGCGGCGAGATCGGAGATTACCCGATCAACCGGCGCGCCGACGGCAGGTAACGATGAACCTGATCGGTACAAGCGGCTTTTTTCGCGTCGCGCCCATAAGCGCCACGCCTTCGCTATTGTGATTTTGAGAAATTTTCGGCGGAGAACACCGTCATAACGGAGTGTTAATTTATTCTCGGCGTCGGGATGACCTCACCTGTATCGAACATTTTCACGGACCTGCGGGATAAACCGGCGGACGAACAATTCGCCACGCTGCTGGAATCTCCGCACTTCAAACTCGCGCGGATCGTGTCTACCGGTCAGGCCTCGCCGGAGGGCGAGTGGTACGATCAGGACCGTGCCGAATGGGTCGTCGTCCTTAAAGGCCGCGCCGGTTTGCGTTTCGAAGACGAAACCGAAGATCGCACGCTGGCCGCCGGCGATTTCGTCACGATCGCCGCGCACCGGCGACATCGGGTGGTCTGGACCGCGGCGGAGGAACCAACCATATGGCTGGCGCTGTACTTTGATCCTTGCGGACGGGACTAGGCCGTGTCCTTGAGGGAGCAGGCGAATCCAAGAAGGTCTGCGTTTCATGTCCACTGCGCCCGGCTGTCGCTCATTGCGACCGCCATTCTTTTCGTTGCCGGTTGCAGCCGGATTTCTCTGCTGTACGGGTATGCCGAAACCGCACTGGCGGACGAGGCCGAATTCCACTTTGAGCTCGACGAGGCGGGCAGGGCGCTGGTCGACCGGAAGGTCGACGAATTATTGGCCTGGCACAGCGCGATGATGTTGCCCCGATATGCGCAATTCATGAACGCGCAGGCGGATCTAGTGGAAAGCGGCCGGATCGACCGCGGCCACGCCGCGGCGGCGGTCGCGACGCTGCGCCTTCTGTTCGACGATCTGGTACGAGGCGCGGCCCCTCATGTCGGCGAATTCCTGGCGGACCAAACGGAAGGCGGGAAGCTGCGCTACCTCGAAGCGCGCATGAAGGAGCGCCTGGACGAAAGGCGGCAGGAGTTGAGCGAGCCGTCGGACGAACGGCTGCAAGCGCGCATCGAGCGTATCATCGAGAACTTCGAGCGGCTGACCGGCGATCTGAACGACCTCCAGATTGGTATGATTCGCCGCTATGCGGCGGTTACCGCGGGAAATAATAGGGGGTGGTTGCGCACCAGGGCGAACCGGCAGCGCGCCTTCCTGGCGTTCCTTGCGCGCCGGCCCGGCGAAGCGCAGATAGACGCGTTTGTCTACAGGATCGTGATGCGCGGGCATGAGATCGTCGATCCGGACTACGAGGCGGTATCGGAGGGGCGCTGGAACCGGTTTCAGGCCTTGCTGGCCGATATCATGACATCGCTGACACCGGAACAGCGTACGACTGTGAGCGCCACGTTGCGTGAATATGCCGCGGAGATGCTGGAACTCTCCGGGTGACGCTCGTTAAGGTTCGGTGACGCGAAGCGCGGCCGGTAGCCGGTTTCGGATTCCTGGCAAACGTCGTAGGCTGTCCGCTTGAGTTTTGGGGAGGGATTCACGAATGAACGGCAGACCGCTCGGCGATATGACGATCGCGCGCGTATTGGAGATGAATACGCCGGATTTCGATCCGTTCGAATTCTTTCCGGATACGACGCCGGAGGACTGGGAACCGCATCTGCACTGGCTGAAACCGCGCGCGATGGACCCGATCAGCGGCAACCTGGTCTTTCCGATGCAGAGCTATGTCGTTCGCAGCAAACACCACACGATCCTGATCGACAGTTGCGTCGGCAACCACAAGGAGCGTCCGCTGAGGCCGAACTGGCACCAGAAGACCGATACGACCTATATCGACGGATTGGCGGCGCACGGTTTAAAGCCTGAAGATATCGACTATGTAATGTGCACGCATCTTCATCCCGACCATGTCGGCTGGAACACGAAACTTCTGGATGGGCGCTGGGTGCCGACTTTTCCGAACGCTGAGTATGTCTTTTCGCGCAAGGAATTCGACTATTGGAAGGAATTCAATGAGCGGCGACCGTTGGATCATCTGATTGACAGCGTGTTGCCGATCGAGGCGGCGGGAAAGGCGACACTGGTCGCGAGCGACCACGCGATCGACGATTCCGTTTGGCTCGAACCGACGCCGGGACACACGCCGGATCACTATTCGATCAGGCTCTCGTCGGCGGGAAGAGAGGCGGTGTTTACGGGCGATTTGATACATAGTCCCATCCAGACGCACTATCCGGAATGGGGCGCGCGTCCCGACTACAGGAAGGATCAGGCAAGTGCCACGCGGCGGGCGTTTCTCGAGCGTTACTGCGAGAGCGGCGTGCTGGTCTGCACATCGCACTTTCCGTTGCCCTCCGCCGGGTCGATCGTGCCGGACGGCGACGCTTTTCGATTTGAATATGAGGAGAAATACTGGTAGGCGCGTCCAGTACGGCACCGCAGGAGAGGAAATACCATGACCGATCAGGCCGAGTACGAAAAACGCCGCGATGCGTTGCGGGCCAAATATCTCAACGAAGACGCTTCAGCCCCGTTGTCGACGTCGGGCGTCGATCATTTGGCGCTGATCTGCTCCGATATGGATGCGACGGTCGGCTTTTATACCGAAGTCGTGAATATGCGACTCGCCAAGGTCGTCACCAATCGGGACGATCCGACTTCGACGCACGTGTTCCTGGATATGGGTGGCGGCAACATGTTGGCGTTCTTCGATTTTCCCGAACACGGGCCGGCCCCGGCGGTGCGCGGTATCGGAGCGATGCATCACGTCGCCTTGAAGGCCGACCGCGAGAAATACCAAGCCGTCGTGAAGTCGCTCAAGGCGTACAATGTCGAATACGACATTCACGGCACGGAAGAGGCGGGCGCCGTCTATTTCCGCGATCCGGACAATATCCTACTGGAAGTGACGACCGGATATTAGTCGGGAAGCGCCGCGACCAGGGTGATTTCCACGAGCGTGTCGCCGGCTAGGCCGGTACAGACGCAGGCCCGTTGCGGCCAGTTCTCGGCCGCTCCGATCCAGTCGCACCACACCGCGTCCATTTCGTCCTTCTTGTCGATATCGACGACGTAGACCGTCGCGGTAAGGATTCGCGTTTTGTCGGTGCCCGCGCTCGCCAGATGGCGGTCCAGGGCCGCCAGGGTCTGCGCCGTCTGGCCCGCGAGATCCTGCCTGGTGTCCGGCGCGGTTGCGACGGTGTAAACGCGGCCGTCATGGATGGTGGCGCTGCTGCGGCCGTGGGCGCCGCCGGCCAATCGTTCGATCACCATATCGTTCCTTCCCGATTGCATCGTTCCAGCCTACCGTAGCGAAGAACGACTCGGTCGGCCACGCCCGCTATGATCGGGGCATGGAAACGCCCCGATCGATCCTGATCACCGGCGCGTCGAGCGGTATCGGCGCCGCCCTGGCGCGCGAATTCGCTGCCCCGGGGATAGGTTTGGCACTGTCGGGCCGCGACACCGATAGATTGGCGGAGGTCAGCGCTGCTTGCCGGTCCGCCGGCGCGGAAGTCGATGAACGTATTTTGGATGTCGCCGATCGGGAAGCGATGGAGGATTGGATCAGCGCGGTGGACGCTGCACGTCCGATCGATCTGGTCATCGCGAATGCGGGTATTTCCGGCGGTACAGCCGGCGATGGAGAGGGGGAAGACCAGGCGCGCGCGATCTTCCGGACAAACATGGACGGCGTTCTCAATACCGTCTATCCGGCGGCAGGATACATGCGCCGACGTGGAAGTGGTCAAATCGCCATCATGAGTTCGCTAGCGTCGTTTCGGGGTTATCCCGGCGCACCGGCCTATTCCAGCAGCAAGGCCGCGGTGCGGGTCTATGGCGAAGCTTTGCGCGGCGCTTTGGCAGTCGACGGAATTGGCGTTTCGGTCATCTGTCCTGGCTATGTCAGAAGCCGCATGACCGACGCGAACAAGTTCCCCATGCCGATGTTGATGGATGCGGAACGGGCGGCGCGGATCATTCGCCGTGGCTTGGTTAACAACAGGGCGCGGATCGCTTTCCCTTGGCCCGTCTACGCCGTCGCCTTGATGTTCGGTGCGTTGCCTCCTTGGTTAATCGATCCGCTAATGGTTCGCTTGCCAAAGAAGGGCTGATCCGCGGCAACAGTCGCAAAAATTGCCGCCTTTAATGGTAAAAAATCGCATAATACATATTTAACGAGAAGTTAAGGACCGTAGTGTCCTGATTTCCTCGAAATTTATCCAACATTTTTTATTTTGTCCCCCGTTTGGAGGACGTTCTAAAACCTCGCGACCCCTAAATTCCTGTTCATAGCGACGGCACGAACGGCGCGGATAATGAAGAGGGGCTAATTTTTATGGAACAAATTCTGATTTCGGTTTTCGCCGGTTTTATTCTTATTGCCGCCTGTTATTTCGGTCGACGGATCGAGCAAGACAGTTTGGAGCCGCAGGAAATAGACTCCTGAAAATATCCGGCTTCGCGGTTTAATATTGTCCCCGTAAGGGTCAGGAGCCCCGGTTCGCCGGGGTTCCTTTTTATCGTCAAGGGCGTCGTTTAGGCGTCGAAATTGATGACACTGCGGGCGACTTCGCCGGTTTTCAGCGCTTCGAATCCCTCGTTGATCTGGTCCAACGTAATATGCCGGGAAAGCAACTCGTCTAGTTTCAGGCGCCCAGCCAGGTAGAAATCGACATAATTCGGCATGTCGATACGGAAACGGTTGGATCCCATCGCGCAACCGATAATTTTTTTCTCCATCAGGAAATCCGCGCCGTGGACCTCGATCTTCGTACCGTAGGGGATCATGCCGATCATCGTCGCCGTACCGCCGGGACGCAGCATCTCGAATGCCTGTTCCGCGGTCTGTTTGAGGCCGATCGCCTCGAACGAATAATGTACGCCACCGTCGAATAACTCCTTGACTTGCTCCACCGCGTCGCCGGCCGAGGCATCGATGACGTCGGTCGCACCGAATTCCTTCGCCAGGTTCAATTTCGAGCCGACGACGTCGATCGCGACGATCCGTCCCGCGCCGGCAATCGCGGCGCCATTGACGCAGGAAAGCCCGACACCGCCGCAACCGATGACCGCTACGGTGGAGCCGACTTCGACCTTCGCGGTGTTGTGCACAGCACCGACGCCGGTGGTGACCCCGCAGCCAATCAGGGCAGCCTTGTCCAACGGCATATCCTTGCGGACCTTCACGAGCGCATGTTCGTGCACCAGCATCTGTTCCGCGAAGGAAGAGAGGTTGGCGAACTGATTGACCGCGCGCTCTTCCTGGGCAAGCCGCGACGCCTGATCCCGGCGGCGCCGGGTTTCCCTACCGTCGCAGATTGACATGTGGCCGCTCAGGCATGCCTCGCAGTGGCCGCAGAAGGCGGACAGGCACGTGATTACGTGATCGCCGGGCGAGACGTAGGTCACGTCGGACCCGACGGCTTCCACCACGCCTGCCGACTCGTGTCCCAGCACGACGGGCAGCCGGTATTGATAAAGGCCTTCGATGAAGTGCAGATCGCTGTGGCAAATGCCAGCGGCGGCCGTCCGAACGAGGACTTCACGCGGACCGGGTTTGTCGATTTGAACGTCTTCGATGACCAGAGGCTGGCCGACCTCGTGCAACACGGCGGCTTTCATGAATTTTCTCCCTGATGGGCGTCGGCGAATGGTCTTGGATTGTGTCGAAGGCAGTCGGGCGGGTCAAATTCCTTAGTGAGAAACATCGAAACCGGCCGATTGGACACGAGTGCGTCGCACGATCCAAAAAAATCAAAAATATCTGTCACCTTCCCTCCCTCATCTGAGGGACTTCCTCGCGCCAAAGATGTGCAAAATCTGCTATTATGAGCGGGGATATCACATGCCACAATGACCGTCGAACCGACATGCGCCGATCCCTTGTATTCATGGGCCTAGTCGTCAAGCTAGTGGAATGGGAGACCAATTATTGACCGATAAAGGCGAGACCGGACGTCATCTGTTGGAAACGCTGCAACGACTGCGCGCGGATTACACGGCGACGCTGGGCTCGAAAATTGACGAAGTCGAGGCGGCGGCCGCACAGCTCAGTGGGGCGCCATGTCTCGGCAAGGTGGGTAAGGCGCTAACGGACATCCGCAGCCATGCGCATAAGTTGGCCGGCTCCGGCGCGACGTTCGGTTACGCGGCGATGGGCGAAACCGCGCGGAATCTGGAGCATGCGGCAGATCGGGTTCTGGAGGAAGGCGAGGGGCTTTCGGAACGGTCCCGCGACGAGCTGCTTGGGTTGATGTCGGCGCTTCGGGCCGCAGCGGAGCGTGGCTCGGACGGAGCGCTCGAACTTCCCTTTCCTGCCACCGACGATGAAGTCGCTTCGCATTCCATCTTGGGTGTGGATGAGGGGCGTTCGGTACTTCTCGTTGAGGATGACGTTGAATTGTCGGCACAGCTTGGTTTGGAGTTGGAAAATTTCGGATTCAGCGTCACGACACTGGGTAACCCTACCGATTTACAGGCGGCGCTCGAGAAAACGGACTGTGCAGCGGTGGTCATGGATGTCGTGTTCGAAGGCGACGACAAGATCGGTACGGAAACGATCCGGCAGTTGAAACACGACGGCGCGCTGCCGCAACCGGTGATCTTTCTTTCCGGAATAACCGATGCCGAAACCCGAATTGCGGCGGTCCGGGCCGGCTGCGACGCCTTTTTGACGAAACCCGTAAGCGTTACGGAATTGGTGGACACGCTGGATCGCCTTACCGGACCAGACGATACCGAACCGTTCCGCGTTCTCATCATAGACGACGACCTCAATATGGCCCGGTACAGCGAGGCAGTTCTCAAGGGCGCCGGCATGATCACGATGGCCGTGACCGAACCGCTGGAAGCGCTTGAGGCGATCGAGAGTTTTTCGCCGGAACTCATCCTCCTTGATCTGTATATGCAGACCTGCAGCGGCACCGAGATCGCGCTGATGATCCGGCAAAACAGGGCGCTGGCGGGATTACCGATCGTGTTCCTGTCGAGCGAGTCGGAGACCACGAGCCAGCTCGATGCGATGCGCCGCGGTGGTGACGATTTCCTGCTGAAGTCGATGAAGCCGGATCATTTGGCGACGGCGGTGGTTCTTCGCGCCACACGGTTCCGCGCCTTGCGGGCCCTGATGGTCCGCGACAGCCTGACCGGGTTGCTCGATCACAGCACGACGAAGCAGGCGTTGGAGACGGAGATCGCCCGCTCTCAGCGGAACGACGAACCGTTGACGTTCGCACTGATCGACATCGATCATTTCAAGTCGGTCAACGACCGATACGGCCATCAAGTCGGCGATTGGGTTATAAAGTCGCTCGCCCGACTGTTGAAACAGCGGCTTCGCGGCGTCGATATTATCGGGCGGATGGGTGGAGAAGAGTTCGCCGCCGTACTCGCCGGGGCGGACAGCGCCGCGGCCCATGAAATTTTCGACCGGATTCGAATCGTCTTCTCGGAGATCGTTCACCGCAGCGAAGACAAAATGTTTCAGGTGACGTTCAGCTGCGGTATCGCGGGATACCCGTGTTTTGGAGATGCGTCCTCATTGACGGAAGCAGCGGACAAGGCGCTTTACCAGGCAAAACGCGCTGGCCGGGATCAGGTGGTCGTCGCGGTGCCGCTCGAAAAGGAACCGTCTGTCCGCAAAGCGTGTTAGGGCCATGACCCTGTAGAGATCGGGCGGCGGCGGCCCGTGACAGGGCCGCCGCCGCTATGTGGTCCGTAGGATTGTATTAGCGCTTCGGCGTGTGAAAACCCACCGGTTGCATCAACCTGTTTTCCTGCGCTTCCAAGGCGCCGAGCTTCGCGCTTTCCTGCGTGTAGGCGATCCAATCCGGATCCTGCCACATGGCGCCGCGCTTCGCTTCGCGGTCGCCGGCATTTTCGTAGACCCAGATGTGGACGTACTGGTTGGGATTGCCGGTTTCCGTGGTCATGTAGGCGAGCGGTTCGCCGAGATTCCGGAATTGCGGCGCCTTGCCCATCTTTTCATAGAGTTCAAGGTGCTTTTTAATCGTGCCGGGCCGGCAGGTATAAGTGCGAACGTCGAGCAGCATGTTTGACTCCCTGATGCGTGGTTAGATTGTATCCACTAGGTAATGGCGAATGGCGCGCCGCCGCGAGCGCGGCACGTCTCTCGCCATTGTCTTCCTACGCATAGGGGTGTGGCAAGACCGGCCGGCTAGGCCAGCCGGTTTATCCCATCGAACGCGGCGGTTTTGTAACATTCCGCCAAAGTCGGGTAATTGAAAACCGTTTCGACGAAATAGTCGATCGTGCCGCCGAGGGACAGCGCAGCCTGACCGATATGAATGAGCTCGGTCGCCCCCTCGCCGAGGATCGCGATGCCGAGCAGCTGCCTCGTGTCGCGGTGGAACAGCAGCTTCAGGAGACCGATCTGGTCGCCGATGATTTGCCCGCGGGAGATCTCCTTGTACGAGGCCTTTCCGACTTCGTAGGGTATGCCGGCCTCGGTCAGCGTCTCTTCGCTTTGTCCAACGATGGATATTTCGGGGATGGTGTAAATTCCATAAGGCAGCAGGTTGGGAACGCTCTCGGCCTTTTCGCCGAAGGCATGGCAGCAAGCGATCCGTCCCTGTTCCATCGATGTTGAAGCCAGGCTTGGAAATCCAATGACGTCGCCGACCGCATAGATGTTGTCGACTTCGGTCTGGAAATTTTCATTGACCGAGAGGAGCTTGCGATCGCCGACCTTCAATCCGATTTCATCGAGGTTCAGGTTACCGGTCGCACCGGTCCGCCCAATACTGTAGAGCGCGCTTTCCGCCTGGATCTGCTTGCCGCTGGCGAGCATGACGCGTACCCGTTCGCCGCGTTCGTCGCTAAACCGTTCGATGCCGCTGACCTCTTCGCCGAGACGCAAGGTCATCCGGTTCTGCCGCATCTGATAGACCAGCGTATCGATGACTTCGAAATCGACGAATGTGAGCAGCCTCGGGCGCTTGTCGATTACCGTTACGCGAACGCCCAACGCGGCGAAGATGGTGCCGTACTCTAGCCCGATGACGCCGGCGCCGATGATCACGATGGACCTGGGAATTTCCTTGAGGTCGAGGATATCATCGCTGGTGAAGATCTTCTGGCCGTCGAATTCGACATGGGAATCCTTCGTCGTCTGCGTACCGACCGCGATGATGATCTTGTCGGCGGTCACGTCCCAATGGCCGTGCCCATCGAGGCCGGAGAGGCGGACCGTGTGCGGATCGACGAATGTGCCTTCCGCCTGCAAGAGATCGACGCGATTGCGCTGCAATTGATGGCGATTCACGTCCAGCTCGTTGGCGATCACG
Source organism: uncultured Rhodospirillaceae bacterium (assembly GCA_964386465.1). Lineage (GTDB taxonomy): Bacteria > Pseudomonadota > Alphaproteobacteria > UBA8366. Next base: position 9,905 of record CAYLTU010000042.1, on the reverse strand, counting down.
TTATCGGTGCGGACCAACAGGTCCGCCATGGTGATGTCCTTCTTTACCGTATAGGACGCGCCATAGATGCTGCGCTCGCGATAACCGGAAAGATGCAGTACAGCCTCGCGCAACGTCTTGCTGGGTATCGTGCCCGTATTGATGCACGCGCCTCCGACCACGGCCTTGTGTTCGACAATGGCAGTTTTCTTGCCGAGTTTCGCCGCCTGAATCGCCGCCCGATGACCCGCTGGTCCCGATCCCAGAACCAATAGGTCGTAATCTCGCGCTGTCATCCACCCATCTCCTTTGTCTGCGCGCCAGTTTCAGCGCGCCACGCTAAGCTGCCGTGACATAAGACGAAAAAATGGTTAACAAAAAATTTTCACCGCGCGGGGTTATGTTGCGCGTTGCTATAGTCCGATTGCCCTCCTTTTCGATTGGTTTTCCGATTGCCCGCTGAATTGTCTCCCTTCGTCGGCGTGCCTATTTGGGCTGTCGCCTGTGTCTTTGCCGCGCACTTTCTCGGTTTCTTCATCCGCGGCGCTTTCGGATTCGGATCGAACATGCCGATCATTCTGTTGACGGCTTGGCTGCTCGAGCCGCACCACGCGATCCTGCTTGTCGTGTTCACGGCGGCGGCGGCACAGATCCATCTCTTCCCGCAGGGTTTCGGCGCCGCGGACTGGGAGGTCACCCGGCCTTTGGTCGTCGGAATGATCCTGGGCGTTGCACTGGGCACATGGCTTTTTACGATCCTCGAAGCCGATTGGTTGATGCTTGTCATGGGCGTCGTCATTACGGCCATCGTCGCGATGGACCGGTTGCGCCTGCTGGAGCATTTGACCCGGATTATCGACCTCCGGGCGCGCAGCGTCACATCGTCTCTTGCGTTGTTTTCAGGCACGGTCGGTACCGTCAGCGGCGGCGGCGGGATTTACTTCCTCGTCGTCTATTTGAAGCTCGCTTGCAAGACGGCGGAGTCGTTGCGGGGGACGAATCTAATTCTGTCGGGCTTCTTCATCCTGACCCGGGTTTTGCTGCTGCTGCCGACGGGCCTGATTACCGTGCCGCACCTGGTCGAGGCCGCGCTTCTCCTGCCGGTGGTCTTCCTCGGTACCTGGACCGGGACTCGTGCGTTCCAATTGACGGAGGCGCGACGGTTCTACGGCGCGCTGCAGCTCTTGTTGCTGGCGGCGGCGGTCGCGTTGATGTTGCGGGGTGTTTTCAAGCTGATTTGAGGGCCGTGCAGCAATGGTTACTTGGCTTGGCTTCGCATTTTCCTTTGCAGCCGGCGCCACCGCGCGACATTGCGATTGTGCTCGCGGAGTGTTTTGGAAAAAGCGTGGCCCCCGGCGCCGTCGGCAACGAAATACAGCTCGTTCGTCTTGGCTGGCTGCAGCACGGCGGCCAAGGATGCGGTTCCCGGATTGGCGATCGGCCCAGGCGGCAATCTTTTGATTACATAGGTATTGTACGGGTTGTCGATGGCAAGGTCGGCGCGGGTAAGGGGCCTGGCGAGCGGACCTTTCCCACCGCTCAAGGCGTATACGACTGTCGGATCGGATTGCAGCCGCATGCCACGGCGCAGGCGATTAATGAAGACAGCGGCAATTCGAGGCCTCTCCGCCGGTTCGGCGGTTTCCTTCTCGACGATCGAGGCGAGGATCGACGCCGATCGCGGGTCCGGAAGGGGCAGGCCTTCGGCACGGTTTTGCCAGAGCTTGGCCAGTGCCGTGTCGCGCGCCTTGGTCATACGCCGGACCAGGGAGTCGCGTGTGTCGCCGAAGATATAGTCGTAGGTTTCCGGCAAGAGAGAACCTTCCGCCGGTATACCGGGCAATTTTCCGTGCAGTGCCGGCGCGGCTTCGATGAGCGCTGCCACCTGTCTGCTTGTCAGCCCTTCGGGGATCGTAATGCGATGGATCACCACGTCGCCTTCGCGGATCTTCGCCAACGCCGCAGCGGGACTTACGCCTGCGGCGAACGAATACTCGCCGGCTTTCAGGTCGCGGTGTGCGCCGCTCCATTTCGCCTTTGCGACGAACAGCAGACGGTAGCGCAGGATCCCAGCGTTTTCGAGTTGCGCCGCGATCGTTCGAAGGCCCACGCCACGATTTATGACGATCACCGCATCATCTGCGAGCGGTCCCGGTTTCTCGAAAGTTTCGTTGCCCCAGACCACAACGCCGCCGGCGATAAACGCAGCGGCGGCGATAACGACGGCGAGTGCGCTCAGCGCGCGCTTCATTATCCGTTCTGGACGCCCGTGAAAATCAGGCTTGCGTTGGTGCCGCCGAATCCGAATGAATTCGTCATGACGGCGCCGATATCCCGCTCCTTCGCCCGCAGTGGGACGAGATCGATATCACACCCTTCCGACGGGTTTTCCAGATTGAGCGTCGGCGGTGCGACATTGTCGTTCATGGCCTTGATCGACAGGATAGACTCGACGCTGCCGGCGGCGCCCAAGAGATGACCGATCGCCGATTTGGTCGACGACATGGAAAGTTTGTAGGCGTGATCGCCGAACAATCGCTTGACTGCGCCGAGTTCGATTTCGTCGCCAAGCGGCGTCGAAGTGCCATGCGCGTTGATGTAGTCGATTTGCGATGGATCGTACTCCGCATTGCGCAATGCGGCTTTCATGGCCCTGAAAGCGCCGTTGCCGTCCGGTGCGGGCGCAGTGACATGGTGTCCGTCACCGGACATGCCGTATCCGACGATCTCCGCATATATCTTTGCGCCGCGGCGCTGGGCGTGCTCCAACTCCTCAAGAACGACAATGCCGGCCCCTTCGCCCATCACGAAACCGTCCCGATCCCGGTCCCAGGGTCTCGATGCTTGCTGAGGGGTATCGTTGAAACCGGTCGACAAGGCGCGGGCCGATGCGAACCCGGCGATTCCCAAACGGCAGATCGCCGCTTCGGTGCCGCCGACGACCATGACGTCGGCATCGTCCCACTTGATCATTCGGGCCGCGTCGCCAATGGCATGGGCGCCGCTGGCGCACGCCGTGACGACGGAATGGTTCGGGCCGCGGAAGCCGTGTTCGATGGAGACGTGACCGGATGCAAGATTGATCAGGTTTGCGGGAATAAAGAAAGGGCTGAGACGCCGCGGTCCTTTCTTTTCAAGAAGAATGGCACCATCGGAAATTCCCGGAAGTCCCCCGATTCCCGAGCCGATCAGGACGCCGGTCCGCTCCTGCTGCTCTTCGGTTTCCGCTTTCCAGCCGGAATCTTCCACCGCAAGCTTCGCCGCCGCAATCGCATAGACAATAAACTTGTCCATTTTGCGCTGGTCTTTCGGGGTGACCCAATCGTCGGCGTTGAATGCGCCCTCCGTCGTTTCGCCGGGCGGCACGACGCCCGCGACCTTGCAGGGCAGGTCCGATACGTCGAATCCCTGAATGCCGGAAATCCCCGACTCGCCGGCAAGCAAGCGGCTCCAGATTCTGTCTACGCCAACACCAAGCGGCGTAACAGCACCCAAACCTGTCACAACAACACGTTTCATCAACTTACAACCATCGCGAATCAAACGCCCAAAATCTTGCTCTTTGTGGCGGTTTGAATTCGATCAGGCGTCAGCGTTCGCGTCGATAAAAGTGATCGCGTCCTTGACTGTCTGGATTTTCTCGGCTGCATCGTCGGGGATTTCGCAACCGAATTCCTCTTCGAATGCCATGACCAGTTCAACGGTGTCCAGGCTGTCAGCGCCCAGATCATCGATGAAACTGGCGTTGTCCGTCACCTTGGCTTCTTCAACTCCGAGGTGCTCGACGACAATTTTTTTTACGCGTTCGGAAACGTCACTCATCTTCGCTTACCCTTCAAGCTATACTGGGCGATTGGTTTGAAATTCCGCAGTTTTTTCGGTGGAATCGCGCCCTAGTACCATAATTGTTTCGCAAACGCCAGCACCCCGGAACGGAGGCTGACCTCCCCTCATATCATCGCCATTCCGCCATTGATATGCAACGTCTGACCTGTGACGTATGCGGCCTCGTCACTGGCCAAATACACCGCACCAGCGGCGATATCGTCAACGGCACCAAAACGTCCCGCGGGAACCGCAGCAGCCAAGGTTTCACGCTGCTGTTCGTTCAATGCATCCGTCATAGCGGTTTCGATGAAACCCGGTGCGATGCAGTTCACCGTAATGCCCCTGCTGGCAACTTCCTGGGCGAGTGACTTCGACATGCCGATCAGGCCCGCTTTCGAGGCGGCATAGTTCGTCTGTCCCCCGTTTCCCGTGACGCCGACGATCGACGTTATTGCGATGATTCGCCCCCAGCGACGTTTCATCATGCCCCGCAATACAGCTTGGCTGAGCTGGAAGGAGGCCGTCAGATTGACATTCAGGACTTGGTTCCAGTCTTCCTCTTTCATGCGCATGGCCAAACCGTCCCGTGTCAGGCCGGCGTTGTTCACCAGGATATCGACTTGGCCGAGGGCTGCTTCCGCATCCTTTGCAAGTTGCGCGGCACCATCCGTCGCACCGAGGTCCGCCGGTGTAACGTGCGCCCTTTCGCCCAGCCTATCGCGCAGCTCTTCTAGCGGCCCGGTCCGCGTTCCAGACAAGGCGACCGCCGCGCCGTTGGCGTGCAATGCGCTGGCGATGGCGCCGCCGATTCCCCCCGACGCACCGGTTATCAGTGCCGATTTTCCCGTTAGATCGAACATCGAATTCCTTTCCCTCACATCGACGCCGTCAAATGTCTTTCAACAGCGCCTCAATGTCATCCGGCGATTGGACCGAACGGCCGGTAAGGTCCCGATCGATGCGACGGGTCAGGCCCGTCAGTACATTGCCGGTGCCTAGTTCGATCAGCGTGTCGACGCCTTGTTCCTTCATGTAGAGAACACATTCCCGCCATCGCACTCTGCCGGTAACCTGTTCCACCAACTGCCGGCGGATGATCGGCGGATCCTGAACGCTGGACGCCGTCACGTTGGCGACAAGCACTGGCGAAGGCGTGGCGATATCGGTTTCGGCAAGCGCTTTCTCCATGACCTCCGCCGCAGGCGCCAGCATGGAACAGTGGAAAGGCGCGCTGACTGGCAGTGGAACCGCGCGGCGCGCACCCTTTTCCTTGGCGATATCGACGGCGCGCTCAATGGCCGCCGTCGCACCGCTTAAAACCACTTGGCCCGGCGCGTTGTCGTTTCCAACGTCGCAGACCTCGCCTCCGGCGGCCTCCTCTGCGACCTCTTTTGCCACGTCCAGGTCAAGACCGAGCAGCGCCGCCATCGCGCCTTCGCCGACCGGCACCGCTTTCTGCATCGACTGGCCTCGAAGTTTCAGGAGACGTGCCGTGTCAGCAATGGCCAGTGCGCCTGCGGCGGCGAGTGCCGAATATTCGCCCAGCGAGTGGCCCGCAACGAACGCGGCCTTGTCGTCGAGGACGACGCCGCCGTCTTCCGACATCACGCGTACGATCGCCATACTGACCGCCATGAGGGCGGGCTGGGCGTTTTCGGTTAGGCGAAGTTCGTCGTCCGGACCTTCGAACATGATCTTCGTCAGGTTCTGCGACAGCGCGTCGTCGACTTCTTCGAACACCAGCCGCGCCGATGCCGACGCCTCGGCGAGCACCTGTCCCATGCCGACCGCTTGGGAACCTTGTCCCGGAAATACGAATGCCTTGCTCATGATTCGCCTTAATTAATCGTGTTTGCCCTAACGTGGGTTCAGAGGGTAACGCCGCCGTCGACGACCATCGCCGTTCCCGTGGTGTAGCGCGATTCGTCGCTGGCGAGATAGACCGCCATCGCGGCGATCTCCTCGGTCGTGCCCAGGCGGCCGATGGGCTGACGCGCGATGAAATCCTCACGCGCCCGTACGGGGTTGTCGAACGCGGCGATCCGGTCGTCCAGCGACGGTGATTGGATCGTGCCCGGGCAAATCGCGTTACAACGAACGCCTTGCCGAATGTAGTCGGCGGCGACCGACTTGGTCAGTCCGATCACGGCGGCTTTCGTTGCGCCGTAGATGAAGCGATCGGGCAGCCCACGCAACGACGACGCGACCGAAGCCATGTTGACGATCGAGCCGCCGCCGGCGGACAGCATGGCCGGAAGAAAGGCGCGGATCATGCGGAACGCCGCTTTGACGTTCAGATCAAAGCCGAAATCCCACTCGGCTTCCGTGCAGTCGAGGACCGAGCCGTGATGTACGAAGCCCGCAACATTGAACAAGACGTCGACGGCGCCGATCTCCGCCGCCAGGGCGGCGACGGCTTCGTCGTCCGTGACGTCCAGCGTTCGCACGGAGATGCCGTCCGTACCTGCGATTTCCTTCAACGTCTCCGCGTTGATGTCCGTTGCGATGACCTCCGCGCCTTCCGCGGCGAAGGCTAGTGCCGAGGCGCGGCCGATGCCCTGCGCCGCGGCGCTGAGAAGCGCCCTTTTTCCCGCCAGCCTGCCACTCATATCGGGTTTTTCCTCAGTGCGAATGCCGCGGCATGTTCGTGGCGACGCCGTGATAATTCGTCGCGAGCTCAAGACAGCCGCCGGACGAAAGCTGTCCCACCATACTGCGGTAAATTTCCTGCCAGGGCGTTTGATGTTCGAGTACCGGCGCTTCGTATGCGTCCCAACGCGCTTTCAATTCCTCATCGGACAGCTGCACATCGACCGTGCGCGTATTCAGGTCGATGCGGACACGGTCGCCGGTTTGCAGGATCGCCAGGCCGCCGCCGGCAGCCGACTCCGGCGAGGCGTTGAGTATCGATGGGCTGGCGGACGTGCCGCTTTGGCGGCCGTCGCCGATGCAGGGCAACTCCGCCGTGCCGGCCCGGACGAGGGCGTCCGGCGGCAGCATGTTCACGACCTCTGCCGAGCCGGGATAGGCGACCGGTCCGCAGCCGCGGATGAACAGCAGGCAGTTGTCGTCGATTTCCAAAGTCGGGTCGTTGATCCTGTCGTGATAATCCTCCGGCCCTTCAAAGACGATGGCGCGACCTTCGAAGGCGTTCTCGCTGCCCGGCTCGGACAGGTATTTTGCGCGGAATTCGTCGCTGATGACGGATGTCTTCATCAGCGCTGCGTCGAACAGATTGCCGCCGACCACGATGAATCCGGCCTGATCCATCAGCGGATCGTCATAGGGACGGATGACCTTGTGGTCCTTCACCGTCGCATCGCGGTAGTTCTCACCGATGGTCTTGCCGGTCACTGTCATCGCACCCTCTTCGAGCTTGCCGGCTTTCATCAGCTCGCTACAGACGGCGGGAACGCCGCCCGCGAGATGATAGCCCTCGCCGAGATACTCGCCGGCCGGCTGGCAATTCACCAGCAGCGGGATGTCGTGCCCATGGCTCTGCCACGCCTCGATATCGAGTTCGACACCGACATGCCGGGCGATCGCGGTGATGTGGATCGGGCAATTCGTCGATCCGCCGATCGCCGAGTTGACAGCGATGGCGTTCCGGAAGGCCCGGATGGTCAGGATGTCCGATGGCTTCAAATCCTCCCAGACCATGGAGATTATGCGCCGCCCGGTTTCATAGGCCATCTGCCCGCGTTCGCGATAGGGGGCGGGAATACTGGCGCAGCCCGGCAGGGACATGCCCAGCCCCTCCGCCAGCGAGTTCATCGAGAGCGCCGTTCCCATGGTGTTGCAATGGCCGAGGCTCGGCGCCGATGCGGCGACCATTTCGATGAAGGTCTCGTAGTCGATCTCTTCGGCGGCGAGCTGGCGGCGGGCTTCCCAGACGACAGTACCCGAGCCGACCAGTTGGCCGTCCCAATGCCCGTCCAGCATCGGACCGCCGGACAGGACTATGGCAGGCAGATCGGCCGTCGCCGCCGCCATGATGCAGGCCGGTGTCGTCTTGTCGCAGCCGGTTGTCAGAATGACACCGTCGATCGGATAGCCGTGCAAGATCTCCACCAGCCCCAGATAGGCAAGGTTCCGGTCCAGCGCGGCGGTTGGCCGGCGACCTGTCTCCTGGATGGGATGCACGGGAAAGACGAAGGGTACGCCACCGGATTCGCGAATGCCCGCCTTTAGGCGCTCGGCCAGCTCGACATGAATTTTGTTGCAGGGCGACAGATCGCTGCCGGTCTGTGCGATACCGATGATGGGCTGGCCCGATTGCAGCTCTTCGCGGGTTATGCCGTAGTTCATATAGCGCTCGATATAGAGCGCCGTCATGCCTGGATTGTGCGGGTCGTTGAACCAGGAACGGCTGCGCAGCGTCTTTTTGTTTTCGATTCTTGACATGACGGGCCCCCATATTCTCGCCGAAAAGCGCGCATCGTTCGGATTATGAGGACCCAACCCGGCACGTCAACCACACCGTAGAGATAGATAAAAATTGAGCAAAATTATCACTTTACGTCTTAAACATCTTCCGATAGCGTTTCCCTGCCTGGCACACCATACGGTTTGGGGGAAACGCATGGCGGTTCGAACGCCTGAAGAGGGCGCTGTTCACCACTTCGGTCTTGATTCCGCGGTTATGACGTCGACACGGGCTGTCGATGCGGCCGATCTTGCGGAGATTCTTCTGCCAAGTGCGCGGTTCGCTACGGACGCGTCCTATCTGCAGCAGGGGGACGATCTTGTCCTCGTCGGGTCCGATGGCACGACCTTCATCGTGCGTGGCTATTTTCTGCTCAACAGCCCACCCGACCTGGTGACCCCGGAAGGCGGCCGTATCGGCGCGGCGTTGGTCGATTCTTTCACGCCGCCTGAAGCGGCGGGCCAATATGCGCAGGCGGGTCAGCTCGCGCAGGTGGGGCAGCCGATAGGCCAGGTTAAGGATCTGGCGGGCGACGTTTTTGCCGTTCGCACGGACGGCACGCGGGCGAAGCTCGCCGCGGGCGACCCCGTCTATCAAGGTGATGTAATCGAAACCGCCGACAGCGGCGCGATCAACATGGTTTTCACCGACGAAACGACCTTTGCCCTTGGGGCCGACGCTCGGCTTGCGCTCGACAAGATGGTTTACGACTCGGCAACGCAGCAGGGCCAGTCGTCTTTCTCGATCATGAAGGGCGTTTTCGTGTTCGTCAGCGGCAAGATCGCCCACTACGACAACACGCAAATGCAGGTCAACACGCCGGTGGCGACGATCGGCATTCGTGGTACCAAGGTCGCCGGCGAGATCAAGCCGGCGGGTGAGCAAAGCAAGTTCACCGTCCTCGACGGCGAGATCGCGGTCGCGACGCAGGGCGGCTCCGTTATCATGGGCGGTCAGAACGAAACGACCACGGTGACCAGCTTCAGCGCGCCGCCGACGGCGCCGGTTGTTCTCAGCCAGAGCGAAGTCAATCAAAGTTATGGCGCTGTGCGTTCGATATCGGGCGGTCTGCTGAACAGCGGCGGCCAGAACCAATCGGCGCCCGCAGAAACGGACCCGACCCAGCCTAAGGACAACGGCCCTGGGGGCGAGGGTTCCGCGCCTGACGCGGCGGGTGAAGGAGAGGCCGCGGGTGACGAGGCGGCGGCCGGCGAGGGCGAAGGTGCCGGCGAAGGCGAAGGCGCCGCGGCGGCAGAAGGCGAAGGCGCCGTGGACGGCGAGGGCGAGTCCGAAGGAGCCGGAGATGCGGAAGGCGCCGGCGGCGAGGGGGACGGGCGAGAACAAGCCCGGGCCGACCGCGCAGACGGCGAAGGCGAAGCGCAACCGGACGGCGACGGTGAAGGGCGACAGGAAGCGGCCGGCGAAGGCGGTGCCGGGCCGGAAAGTGCGAACGGCGAGGGCGCCGCAGACGGTGAAGGCGGCGAGGGCGATGCGACGCAAGCCGAACGCGCCTTACAGGGCGACGGGGAAAGTCTGGCGGAGGGTGAGCGACAGGCCGCGGAGGGCGAAGGCGGCGACAGGCAACAGGCGGAAGGCGAATTACAACCCGGCGAGGATGCCGACGGCGAAGGGCAAGGGGCCGAACGGTTGCAGAACGAGGTTGTGGAAACCC
>CAYLTU010000041.1:0-27590 GCA_964386465.1 uncultured Rhodospirillaceae bacterium | reverse complement strand
AGATCGAAGTCGCCGGCGACGTCGACATGGCCCAGGTGATCGCCACGCTGATGGACTTGGCGCCTACGGATTCTATTCACTCCTCCGACGCCGGAACCTTCGGCCGCTGGCTGCACCGCTACTACCGGTTCCGCCAGCCTTACTGCAATCTCGGTCCGGTCTCCGGATCGATGGGTTACGGCGTGCCCGGCGCGATCGGCGCGCAGGTCGCCGCCCCCGACCGCATGGTTTTCGCCTGGTGCGGCGATGGCGGCTTCCTGATGACCGGCCAGGAGGCGGCGGCGGCCGTGCAGGAGAACCTGCCGATCAAGATCATCGTCTGCGACAATTCCGCCTGGGGATCGATCCTGGTCACCCAGAACAAACGCTTCGGCGACTGGGATTTCGGCACGCGGTTGAAAAGCCCTGATTTCGCGGTACTCGCGGCGGGCTACGGCATGGCGGGTTTCACCGTCCGCAGGACGGACGAATTCGCCGGCGCGCTGAAATCCGCCATGGCGCATGACGGCCCGGCCCTGATCCACTTGGTGCTGGATTTGCGCGATGTATCGCCCTACGCCGGCAGCGCGCGGTAGTTCGTCGCGATATCTCATTTCCTTTTGGGGACTGGCCGAGATGACAATCACACTGTTCGAGAACTTTCGCGCGGTCTTCTACACACCTTTCTACGCTTCGGTCGCGCTCGACGCCTACGCTGCGGAGGGCATTGACGTGCGGCTGAAAACTTCTCCCGATCCGGAGACAACGGCCAAGGCGCTGTTGACCGGCGAGGCGGACGTGTCCTGGGGTGGTCCGATGAGGGTGCTGCACACGCACGACAAAGACCCCGACTGCGGACTCGTCGCATTCGCCGAGGTCGTGACGCGTGATCCCTTCTTCCTGATCGGACGCGAACCGAAACCGGATTTCGCGATGCAGCATCTGTCCGAGGTTCGAATTGCAACGGTAAGCGAAGTCCCGACGCCTTGGTTGTGCCTGCAGGACGACGTCCGGCGCGCAGGAATGGATCCGAACAGTATCGACCGCGTAGACAACAGGACCATGGCGGAAAACGAAGCGGCACTACGGGCCGGCTCGATCGACGCGATACAGGTGTTCCAACCTTATGCGGAGCACCTGATCCGGGATGGCGTTGGGCACATCTGGTATGCCGCCGCCGACCGCGGCCCGTGCTCCTACACCGCCCTGTACGCAAAAACCGAGACCTTGAAAGAAAAACGCGAGATCGCCTTTGCGATGACCCGGGCGATCTATCGCACTCTGAAATGGCTGCACGCGCAGCCACCCGCGTCCGTCGCGGCGACCGTCGCCGAGTATTTCCCCGACCTCGATCCGGACGTACTTACAGGCTGCATCGCGCGCTATATAGCGCTGGGCGCCTACGGGAAGACCCCGGTCCTGCCGCGCGACGGTTTCGAGAGGCTGCGGGGCGCATGTCTGTCCGGCGGTCTCGTCACGCGCGGCGCTTCCTACGAGGATTGCGTCGATACGGCGTTGGCGCGATCCGCCGTCGAAGCAGATCCTCCGTCGATGTAGAAACAAACTTTTATTCAAGGACTTATAGAATGACTGATTTTCTTGCACAAAGCCGCCTCGATGACCGCGTGGCAATCGTGACCGGCGCCGGCAGCGGACTGGGACGGGCGACGGCGCACGCGCTGGCGCAGGCCGGGGCGATCGTAGCCGTAACCGATATCGATGGCGAAGCCGCCGGCACGGTCGCCGACGAAATCGGAGGCAACAGCGCCACCGCGCATATCCTCGACATCACCAAGGACGACGAGGTCGATTCCGTTGTCGAAGATATCTTCGACCGCTACGGACGGATCGATATCCTGGTCAACAATGCCGGCATCGGCTTGCGGCTACCGACGGTGGACATGGATACCGAAAGCTGGAATCGGGTCATGGACATCAATCTGAACGGCCATTTCTACTGCGCCCGGGCCGTCGGACGCCGCATGCTGCCAGCCGGCAGCGGCGCCATCGTGATGGTATCGTCGATCATGGGCCTGACCGGCGGCGGCATGTATCCCAACCCGTCCTATCACACCACGAAAGGCGCGATCGTGAACCTGGTCCGCTCGCTCGGGGTGGAGTGGGCGCCGAACGGGATCCGCGTCAACGCGGTGGCGCCGACCTATGTACGCACCAACCTGACCGAAGGCATGCTGCAGGACGAGAAGACGTTGCAATACATTCTGGACAATACGCCGATGAACCGCTTGGGAGAGCCCGACGAGATCGCCGCCGCGATCCTGTTCCTCGTCAGCGACGCGGCCAGCCTGATCACCGGCCATACGCTGCCGGTCGATGGCGGATGGGTCGCGCGCTAGCTCCAGCCTTCGACCGCGCCCTTGCGCTTCGCGTTTTTCGGCTTGTTGCCGATATCGCCGGACGGGTCGGCCGCCACATCGGGCCGATGAAACAGGTACCCCTGGCCGTAGGCGACGCCGCATTCCTTGAGAAATTCGAGCGTTTCTTCCGTCTCAACGAATTCGGCGATCGTCGCGATTTCCAGATCTCGGCATAGCCCGGACATGGCCTTGAGAAATGCCTGGTCCTTGGCCGAGTTAGCGGCGTCTTTGACGTATTTTCCATCGATCTTGACGTAATCGACGTCCAGTTCGCGCAAATATTCGAACGCCGATTCACCTGCGCCGAAATCGTCGAGGCAGACGTGGAATCCGTCATCGCGAAGGGCGCGGATGGCCTCGTTCGCGCGGTCGAGATTGTTGATCCGCGCGGTCTCGGTAATCTCAAACATCAACGATCCGTTCACCACGGGATGCTCGGCGAGCAGCGCACGCAGCTTCTCGACAAAATCCTCTGAGTCGATGGACCGGCCGGAAATATTCACCGCCACCGGTAAAACCTCGCCACCCTCAGCCGCAGTCTTCATTCGACTGATAACCTTGCTGCACATCGCGAGATCGAATTCGCAGATCTGGCCGACCTCTTCGGCGAAACACACGAATTCGAACTGTGGCATCTTCTTTTCGCCGTCCTTCATACGCAGCAATGCCTCGTAGTGATGCGGCGCGCGATCCTCCAACAACACGATGGCCTGGTAGGCGACATCGAAATTCCCCGACTCGATGACCGACTTCACACTGGCGATCTTATCCGCGGCCTCGTGGACCTGCTCCTGCAGGTTTGTCGACAGTATCTTGGAGAGGTCGGTGCCTGGTTCGGCTTGAGCGACCTGCTGAATGCTGTAGACGACGGCCTGCGCAACGTCCTTACCTTTGAGGTCGAGAGTTTCGATTCCGACGGTGTTCGTCTTCACTCCGACGCCGACGCGTTTGGGGTCGGCAAGGCGGACGAATTCGGAAATCTGCCCTTCAAGGGTTTCCATATCCAGGTTGGGATCATGCAATAACCCGAAGCGGTCGTCGGCCAGTTGCGCCGCCGCATCGCCGCCTTGCGAGTAGGTTTTCAGCAAAATTCCCAATCGGCGCAGCAACCCTTCCTGGCCGTCCTCGTCGAGCCGCGCGAACACATCGCGGATACCGGAGAGGCCGATATAGGACAGCTCGCCATTTTCGCCTTCGCCGCCTTCAAGTTGCGCCTTCACGTTCTCAGCAAAGGATTCAGATGTAAGCAACCCACTCGCGGCGTTCCGCTCCCCGCCATGCGCGACATCGCGCCCGGACTCGATCATCCGCGCCGTGATGTAATAATTGTTCGAAAGACCGGGCACGTTGTAACCGTTGAGCGATACCACGATATCCGACCGGTTCGGACGCGCGATATTGATCGGTACGTCGTTGAACCGCTCGCCATCCTTGATACGGTCGAGTAGCGCGCTCAGCAGAGCCTTGTCGTCCTTGATGCAAAGTTTGTTCAGGAACTGGCCCATCAGCTTGTCGGGCGCCTGGCCCAGCAGCGGCTTCGTTGCGCCGTTCGCATAGATAATCATGCCGCCCTGGTTCACCTCGATCAAAGCGTCGGCAGCGCAAAACGCGAAAGCCAGCAAGCGCCCAACCTCGTAGCGCCCCATCCCAGGAGCGGCTTTCGGCGCGCTTTTCGACTTGGCGGCGGGTGCGGATGTAACGGACATGGTGGTTAATCTCCACCGAATGTCTTAACAAATTACTGCCGAGAACAATTAACATGGTTAGCTAATTGGCATTGTTAGGGTCCAAAAAATTGTTTTTTTACATATAGTTGCGATTATTTGGTGTAGGGATGATGCTCGGCCCAGTGCGTTGCGATTTCGACCCGCTTGCAGACCCAAACATCGTTGAAACCAGCGATATGATCGAGCAGCCGCGCGAGGCCGGCAGCGCGCGCCGGATGCCCGATGATCCGCATATGAAGCCCGACCGACATCATCTTCGGCGCCGTCGCGCCCTCCTCGTAGAGCATGTCGAACCCGTCCTTGATGAACTGGAAATAGTCGTCGGCCGTCGCCAGGTAGCCGCGCATGAATTTGACGTCATTGTTTGTCAGCGAATAGGGAACGACGAGATGCGGCTTCCCTTCGACCTCGGTCCAATAGGGCAACTCGTCGTTGTACGCGTCGGAATCGTAGGTGAAGCCGCCCTCCTCCACCAGTAGCCGGCGCGTGTTGACGCTCGGCGAATAACGGCAGTACCAGCCGACCGGACGCTCGCCGATTGTGCGCTGGAGGGATTCGACGGCGAGGCGGATATGTTCGCGTTCGGTCGCCTCGTCGAGCTTGTAGTGCTCGACCCAGCGCCAGCCATGGCAGCACACATCGTGGCCGGCTTCCCGGATCGCCGCGGCGGCGGCGGGGTGACGCTCCAGAGCCAGCGCGCAGCCGAATACCGTCAGTGGCAGATCACGTTCCTCGAACAGGCGCATGAGCCGCCAGAACCCGACCCGGCTACCATATTCAAACATCGATTCCGCACCCAAATTGCGCGCGCCGGGCGCGAAATCGACGCTGGAACTTTCGGTCAGACCGAATTCCGTCCGGTCTTCGCCATCGAAGATCGAGCCTTCCGACCCTTCCTCGTAATTGACGACGAAATTGACCGCCAGGCGGGCGCCGCCCGGCCATTTCGGATCGGGTGGGTTCTTGCCGTAACCGATCAGATCGCGCGGATAATCGGATGCCATTGCCATCTCCCACCGAAATCGAGGCCAGAATTGCGCTGCAATCGAGGCCTTTTGTCAATCGTTCCGGATAAAATCGAACCTTGCAAGCTACGGCGGCGGCGCTAAAACTGACCCATCAGGCAAAACGCAGGAAGCGCACTATGAAACCGGTCTTCGTTCTCATCAAATGCCAGCTCGGCCAAGCCTATGGCGTCGCCGAGGAAATCATGGACCGGATCGAGCAGGTCGCGGAGGTTCACTCGATCTCCGGCCAGTACGATCTGCTGGCGAAGTTCCATATCGGAACCGACGAAGACATAGGGCATTTCGTCAACGAGCACGTGCAGCGCATCGACGGCATCGTCGACACCTTCACGATCGTGACGTTCAAGGCGTTTTGAGAGACCTCTGCGAGATACCCCCCATCCTAACCTTCCCCCGCAAGGGGGGAAGGGAAAACAATTGATATCAAAGAGTTATTCCCTCCCCCTCGATGGGGGAGGGTTAGGGTGGGGGTGGACGGCCGCTTAAGCCGTTTAGCAGAGGTCTTACCGAGAAACTTAGTCTCCGCCGCCCAGCTTTTTACGCAGCAATTCGTTGACCATCTGCGGATTGGCCTTGCCGCCGCTGGCCTTCATGATTTGCCCCATGAACCAGCCGAGAAGCTTCTGGTTGCCGCCGCGGTAGTCGGCGACGCGGTCCGGGTTGTCCGCCATGACCTGATCGACCGTGGCTTCGAGAGCGCCGGAATCGCTGACCTGTTTCAGGCCCTTTTCTTCCACGATGTCCGCCGCTGCGCGCCCGGTATCGAACATATCGGCGAAGACATCTTTTGCGATGCGGCCGGAAATCGTGCCGTCGGCGATAAGATCGATCAGCCCGCCGAGCAAGGACGCCGAAACCGGGGACTTGGAGACCGGTGTCTCGGACCGGTTCAACCGGCCGAACAAATCCGAGATGACCCAGTTCGCCGCCAGTTTCGGGTCCCGTCCCTCGGCTACCGTCTCGAAGTAATCCGCTGTTTCTCGCTCTGCAACAAGAACGCTGGCGTCGTAAGCCGACAAACCGAACGCATCCATGAAACGCCGCTTCTTGGCTTCCGGCAGTTCCGGTAACGATTCCTTCAGCGCGTCGACGTAACCCTGCTCGAAACGCAGGGGAAGCAGATCCGGATCGGGGAAATACCGGTAGTCGTGCGCATCCTCTTTCGAGCGCATAGAACGGGTCTCGCCCCTTACAGAGTCGAACAGCCGGGTTTCCTGTTCGATCTCGCCGCCATCCTCGATAACCTCGATCTGCCTTGCAGCTTCAAATTCGATGGCCTGACGCATGAAGCGGATGGAGTTCAGGTTTTTGATCTCACAGCGCGTACCGAGCGGATCGCCCGGACGGCGCACCGACACGTTCGCATCAGCGCGCATCGACCCTTCCTGCATGTTACCGTCGCACGAACCGATATAGCGCAGGATCGCGCGCATCTTGGTGACGTAGGCGCCGGCCTGCTCGGCCGAGCGCATATCCGGCTTCGACACGATCTCCATCAGGGTCACGCCGGACCGGTTCAGATCGATATAGGATTTCGTCGGGTGGCGGTCGTGCACGGATTTACCGGCATCCTGCTCCAAATGAAGGCGCTCGATACCGACCGTGCGGCTCTCGCCGTCCGGCAGGTCGATCACGATCTCGCCCTCGCCAACGATCGGCGCCTCGTACTGCGATATCTGGTAGCCCTGCGGCATGTCCGGATAGAAATAGTTCTTCCGCGCGAAGATCGATTGCAGATTGATCTCCGCGTTCAGCGCCAGTCCGGTACGTACCGCCTGCTCGACGCAAACTTCGTTCAGCACCGGCAGCATGCCCGGCATCCCGGCGTCGACAAAGCTGACCTGCTCGTTCGGTTCCGCCCCGAACGCCGTCGCCGCGCCGGAAAACAGCTTGGCGTCGGCGACGACCTGCGCATGCACTTCGAGCCCGATAACAAGTTCCCACTCGCCGGTACGGCCCTTCAATAAATCCGACATCAGGCGCCTCCCGCCATCAGTTGCGGCAACGCCGTAAATTGAGCGGCCTCCTCGATAACCTGCCCGACCTTGAACACGGTCGGCTCGTCGAACGGCCGACCGATGACATGCAGGCCCAGCGGCAACCCGTCGCCGGACAGACCGGCCGGAACTGAAATCGCCGGCAACCCCGCCATCGACGCGGGCACCGTCAGCACATCGTTCAGATACATCGCGATCGGATCGTCCATCTTCTCACCCTGTGCGAAGGCGGCGCTGGGCGTTGTGGGCGTCAGGATCGCGTCGACCTTCTCCCATGCCTCGTGAAAATCCTGTGCAATGCGCGTCCGGACCTTCTGCGCCTGCAGGTAATAGGCGTCGTAATAGCCGGCGGACAGCACGTAGGTGCCAATCATGACGCGGCGTTTTACCTCTGCGCCGAAGCCCTCGCCGCGGGTGTTCTCGTACAATGCCTGCGGCGTATCTCCATCGACCCGCAGCCCGTAACGAACCCCGTCATACCGCGCGAGGTTGGACGACGCTTCCGCCGGAGCGACGATGTAGTAGGCCGGCAACGCGTATTTCGTGTGCGGCAGGCTGATCTCCACGATCTCCGCCCCTGCCGCCCGCAGCCAATCGACGCCCTCGCCCCACAGCGCTTCGATTTCCACCGGCGTACCGTCGATGCGGTACTCCTTCGGTACGCCGATCTTGAGGCCCTTCAGGTCACCGCCCAGCGCCCCTTCGTAATCCGGCACCGGCACATCGACGCTGGTGGAATCTTTCGGATCGTAGCCGGCCATCGCGCCCAGAACGATCGCCGAGTCGCGCACCGTCCGGGTCAGCGGACCGGCCTGGTCGAGCGACGAGGCGAAGGCGATGATGCCCCAGCGCGAGCAGCGACCGTAAGTCGGTTTCATGCCGACGATGCCGCAGAAAGATCCGGGCTGCCGGATTGAGCCACCGGTGTCGGTGCCCGTCGCCGCCATCGCCGCGCGCGCCGCCACGATCGAAGCCGAGCCGCCGGAAGAGCCGCCCGGCACCAGCTTTGCGCCATCACCGGCGCGTTGCCACGGGTTGATCACCGGACCGAAATAACTGGTCATGTTGGAGGAGCCCATGGCGAACTCGTCCAAATTCGTCTTGCCCAGCATAACCGCGCCCGCTTCCCACAATTGCCGGGTCACGGTCGATTCGTAGGGCGGTATGAACCCTTCCAGAATATGGCTGCCGGCCGTCGCCTGAACGCCCTTGGTGCAGAACAGATCCTTGATCGCGAGCGGTATTCCGTTCAGGGCGCCGCCCTCGCCGCGGGACCGGCGGTCGTCGGCGGCCCGGGCCATGTCGCGGGCGGCTTGCGGCGTTTCCAGGATGTAGCAGTTGAGGTCCCGCACCGCTTCAGTGGCGGCGATATGCGCCTCGGTCAGCTCGGCCGCGCTGAACGAGCCGGACGTCAACCCGTCGCGGGCCTGCGCCAAGGTCAATTCGGTAAGCGCGACCATTATTCGACGACCTTCGGCACGACGAAGAAGTGCTCGACTTCCTCCGGAGCGTTGGCGAGGACATCCTCGACCCTGCCGCCATCATCCACGCGGTCCGTACGCTGGAACAGTTCCGTTTCGACAACCGACGTCATCGGCGGTACGTCATTCGTGTCGACTTCGTTCAGTTGCTCCACCCAGCCCAGAATATTGTTGAGCTCGCCCGCCAGCGGTTCGAGCGCCTCTTCGTCGATCCTGATGCGGGCCAAGGTGGCAATTCTGCGCACCGTATCCTTGTCGAGCGACATTTACTGGTTCTCCGGGTCGTGGCGGCGCGGAAACTATCACCGGCCCCAAGTGGATACAATCCAACACATGGCATCCACTCGCGGCGACAAGCGTGGCGGAAGGGTGCATTATGTCACAAGCGAACAGCATCAATTTCGAACATCAGACCAAAGAAAACATGGCCATCTGCACCTTGGAGGATCTGCAATCCGAATTGCGTCCGGGCGGGCGCCTGCTGGGCCTCGACCTAGGGTCGAAGACCATCGGGCTTGCGATATCCGATCCCGCGTTCGCCATCGCCAGCCCGATCGGTACGATCCGCCGGACAAAGTTCGGCAAGGACGCGGAGGCGCTGGAACGGTTGATCGAAGAGCGCGGCGTCGGTGGCCTCGTCATTGGGCTGCCGATCAATATGGACGGTTCGGAAGGGCCGCGCTGCCAGTCGACCCGGCAGTTCGCCGCCAATCTGATTTCGCGCGGTTTTAACCTGCCCATGGCGTTCTGGGACGAGCGGCTATCGACCGCCGCCGTCGAGCGGGTACTGGTCGACGAAGCCGACATGTCGCGGCGCAAGCGGGCCCAGGTCGTCGACAAGATGGCGGCCGCCTATATCCTGCAAGGCGCGCTCGACAGACTTCGGAGGATCGCGCATGACGCCTGAACAGGTTACGCGAGCTGCCGAATATTTCGCGAGAGCACGGCGCGAGGCGACCCGCTTCGACACGCTGCCACCCGATTGCCGTCTTCCCGATATCGATAGCGGCTACGCCGTGCAGGAAGCCCTTCACGACACGCTCGGAGTTCCCGTCATCGGTTACAAGATCGGTTGCACGACCGAAGTGATGCAGAAATTTCTCAAGATTGCGCATCCGTGCGGCGGGAGCATCCAGGAGACCGGCGTCCACCCGTCGTCGGCGGCATTGCAGCATGATCAATTTCGGCGCGTCGGCGTCGAGTGCGAAATCGCCGTGCGGCTGGGACGCGACCTACCGGCGGATGAGGCCCCCTTCGACCGTGACATGGTCGCCGACGCGGTCGCCAGTTGCATGGCGGCGATCGAGATCGTCGACGACCGCTATGCCGACTATTCGAAGCTCGATGCGCAGACATTGATCGCCGACGATTTTTTCGGTGCGGGTTGCGTGCTCGGCGAACCGCGCAGCGACTGGCAATCGCTTGATCTGGCGGCGATCACGGCGGCGATGAGCATAAACGGCGTGGAAGTGGGCAACGGCGCCGGTTCACACGTCATGGGCCATCCGTTCGAGGCGCTCGCCTGGCTGGCCACTACGTTGGCGAAGCGGGGCCGCGGCCTGGAGAGGGACCGGATCGTGCTAACCGGCAGCATCGTCGAAACCCAATGGGTCGACGCCAGTGACATCGTAAGCGTCCTCGTGGAGGGGCTGGGAACGGCCGAGGTTCGGTTTACCTGAGGTCAGTCAACCGTCTTCTCGATGAATTCGACCGTGACATCATCGGGATCACGCAAATAGACGACGCGACCGCCCTTGTTGGGGCCGCGGTCGATCGGCACCGGGTCGCCGATCGGCAGAACACCATGCGGCGCGGAGGCCGCAATCGCCGCGTCGATATCGTCGACGTCGAAGGCGATGTGCGCGAAACCCGTATCGCAGGGCTGCGACCGCACACGGCCCCGGTTGTCTGGCGCGCGATACTGGATCAATTCCAACCGGTGGCCCGGTCCCTGGACGTAGGCGACATCTATATCAGCGCCCTCGACGCCCGTGATACGCGAGATGACGGCGATATCCCGTCTCGCCCGCGAGATTAGTTCGAAACCCAGAGCATCGACGAAAAAAGCAACCGTGCGGTCCAGATCTGAAACGGTAAAGCTTGTATGGTTCGTCGCTAAGACACGGAATTGAGACATTATTTCCTCGTTAACCGTTTTCGTGCTTCAGTCTAGACATGCGACCGAAACTTGCGAACGCTATTTCATCGTTGCGGTCGCCGCGAAGATTGGGAATCATGAGTGAATGGAGGCCCAAAATGATACATTTTCATGGGTGCCGAGTGCTGATCGCTGCGATCGCAATGACGGTCGGACTCTCGACAAGCACCGCCATCGCCGATGAAGAAAAAAACGAGGGAAACAACGATCCTCTGGAGACGCTCAACCGGTTCACTTCCGGTTTCAACTCCTTCCTCAGAAAAGGCTTCGTCGACCCGGCGGTCGATCTTTATCAATTCGTTACCCCGGATCCGATGGAGAAGGCGATCTCCAACGCGGCGTCGAATTTGAGCGAACCGCTCACAATCGGCAGCAGCTTGTTGCAAGGCGACACAGAGAACGCAGGCAACGCGACGCAGCGTTTCCTGATCAACTCGACTGTCGGCGTCGGCGGGCTAGGTGATCCCGCCACCGATATGGGTATCGAAGCGCGGCGCGAGGATCTTGGCCAAGCGCTCGGCGCGCATGGTGTCGAAGCTGGCCCGCATATCGTCCTTCCCATCCTGGGGCCGAGCAACCTGCGCGACCTGGTCGAAGACCTTCCGGTGATGGTCCTGAATCCGTTACCGCTCGCGGGCACGGTTGCAAAGGGCGCCGTCGAGTATTCCGGCAAACAGGATACGGTCAGATCGATCGGCGAAGGGGCCGTCGATCCCTACGTCGCCGAGCGCGAAGCCTACGAGCAAAACCGCGCGTACGAGGTGCGCAACGGCAACATTCCGGCGCCCAATTTGGATATTCCCTCAAAGTAGTGAACGGCAGGCACGGCGACAAAGAACGTCAGCTGGATATTTCCGTCGCATTCCCTTGCGGCGGTGTCGAATCGATCCCTATACTGCCGCTTTAATGACCAGCGTACAGCCAGCGCCTGAAATTGCGCTCTATCGCTTCCCGCACCGAGATCTTCTCGGTATCGAAGGCCTTTCCGCCGCTGAAATAAGCGCGATCCTGGACCTCGCCGACGCCTATGTCGCGCAAAACCGGCGCCCGGACAAAAAAAGCGACGTATTGCGCGGCCGCACGATCATCAATCTGTTCTTCGAGAACTCGACCCGGACGCAAGCCTCCTTCGAACTCGCCGGCAAGCGGCTTGGCGGCGATGTCATGAATATGTCGGTCTCGACCAGCTCGATAAAAAAGGGCGAGACGATGATCGACACGGCGATGACGCTGAATGCGATGCATCCCGATGTACTGGTCGTCCGGCACCCCGATGCCGGCGCCGTGAAACTTCTTTCCGAGAAAGTTAACGCAGCAGTTATCAACGCCGGCGACGGGCGGCATGAACACCCGACTCAGGCCTTGCTCGACGCATTGACGATCCAGCGCCGCCGCGGCCGTTTGCAAAATCTCATCGTCGCGATCTGCGGCGACGTGATGCACAGTCGTGTCGCCCGGTCGAACATCCATCTGTTGACGACCATGGGCGCCCGCGTCCGCCTGGTCGCGCCGCGCACCCTGTTGCCGGCCGCGATCGACCGCCTTGGGGTCGACGTCTACTACGACATGCGCGAAGGGCTGACCGATTGCGACATCGTGATGATGCTGCGGCTTCAGACCGAACGGATGCGCGGCACCTTTGTGCCTTCGATCCGCGAATACTTCCATTTTTTCGGGCTTGATGCGGAGAAGCTTTCCTACGCCAAGGAGGACGCCTTCGTCATGCATCCCGGCCCGATGAACCGCGGCGTGGAAATCGACTCCCAATTGGCGGACGATATCGATCGTTCCGTCATCCGCGATCAGGTAGAGATGGGCGTCGCCGTGCGTATGGCGTGCCTCGACCTCCTGACTCGGGCGGAAACCGCCAACTGACGGCCCGATGACAAAGCGAACCACCTATCTAAATGCACGGCTACTCGATCCTGCAAGCGGGATGGATGCGGTCGGCGGTCTCCTCGTCGAAGACGGCAAGATCACCGACTTCGGCCCCGACGCCTTCAAAGATGGCGTGCCCGCAGCCGACCAGACGGTCGATTGCAGCGGATTGTGCCTGTCGCCCGGCCTTTTCGATATCCGTGTCCAGGTCCGCGAGCCGGGCGAGGAACACAAGGAATCCATTCTATCGGCGAGCCAGGCCGCGGCGGCCGGCGGGGTCACCGCGATGTGCTGCCTGCCGAACACGCAGCCGGTCATCGACGACGTTTCGGTGCTCGAGTTTATCGCCCGGCGCGCGCGGGAGATCAAATCGGTAAAGCTGTTCTGTTACGGCACCTTGACGCGCGGCCTTGATGGCCAGGAATTGACCGAGATGGCGCTGTTGTCCGAAACCGGCGCGCTCGCCTTTACCGACGGCGTCAAGGGCGTCCGCGACCCGCTGGTTCTCCGCCGCGCGCTAAGCTATGCGAGGACGTTCGACCTGCTGATCGTTCAGCATCCTGAAGAGGAGCGCCTCTCCGACGACGGCGTCATGAACGAAGGGGAAGTCGCGACGCGGCTGGGCCTCGCTGGGATTCCGGCGATCGCCGAGGTGATGGCGATCGAACGCGACCTGCGAATATTGTCGCTGACCGGCGGGCGTTATCACGCCGCCCACGTTTCCACTGCCGCGGCGATCGACGCCATCCGCAAAGCAAAACGGGACGGCCACGATGTGACCTGCGATACCGCACCGCATTATTTCGCCCTGAACGAAACAGCGGTCGGTGACTATCGGACGTTTGCCAAGGTCTCCCCGCCGTTACGTGATGAAGTCGACCGTCGCGCGGTCGTTGAAGGCCTCGCAGACGGAACAATCGACGTCATCGCGAGCGATCATGCGCCGCACGACGAGGATTCGAAACGCCTTCCTTTCGCGCAAGCGGAATTCGGGATCATCGGGCTGGAAACGCTTCTGCCGCTGACCCTGGAGCTTTATCACAACGGCGACCTTTCACTGCTCAACGCGCTCGCCAAGGTCACCAGCGCACCGGCCGACCTGCTCGGCTGTCCGTTCGGCCGATTGCAGCGTGGCGCGCCGGCCGACTTACTGATCTTCGACCCTGACAAGCCGCGCCAGATCGACGAGAATACCTTCCGCAGCAAGTCGAAGAACTCGCCCTTCGACAAACGGCCTGTACAGGGTGCCGTGATGCGTACGGTTGTAGAAGGCCGCACGATATTTTCCGTGGAGGCCTGACACACCATGTTCACCGGTCTGGATAGCGGCGCAACCGACATCGCGATTGCCGTGGCCCTGGGTTATCTGCTCGGCTCCGTTCCGTTCGGGCTTGTCCTAACGCGGATGGCCGGCCTGGGCGACATCCGCAAGATCGGATCCGGCAGTATCGGCGCGACGAACGTCCTGCGCACCGGCAACAAACCGCTCGCCCTGCTGACCCTTATCCTGGACAGCGGCAAAGGCGCCGCCGCCGCCCTGACAGCGCGGTATCTCGCCCCCGAACTCGCGCCGATCGCCGCGGTCGCCGCGGTTCTCGGTCATCTGTTTCCTATCTGGCTGGGGTTCAGCGGCGGAAAGGGCGTGGCGACCACCTTAGGCGCGCTGGCGGCGTTGGCATGGCCGGCAGGGCTTGCCGCAGGCCTTACCTGGTTGCTCGTTGCGGCGATTTTCCGAATCTCGTCCGTGTCGGGCCTGGTCTGCATCGCACTGGCGCCGGCCTATGCTTGGTACTGGTCGGATCCGGCTAACGCCATCGCGGCGGCTATCCTCGCCGTCTTCGTCTGGTACCGGCACAAGCAGAATATCCAACGCCTTCTGGCGGGCGAAGAGCCTAAAATCGGCAACAGGAGCTAATCGCCGATACGGCTTCAGGTTGACGGCCACCAACTGTTAGCACTTCTTGCGTGCATGTCCGGAATCCCACCGTCAAACTCTCCGCGCGAGCGACTCGATCGGGTTCGCCTCATCCGCAGCCAAAATGTCGGGCCGGTATCGTTTCGCCAACTGCTGCTGCGTTTCGGCTCCGCGGGTGCTGCCCTGGAAGCACTCCCGGGCCTTGCACGGCGTGGCGGGTTGCGAAAGACGTTGCGGCTATGCAGCAGCGATACCGCGGCGCGTGAAACTGACGCGCTCGCCAATATCGGCGGTGCGCAGATCATCGTCGGCGACGCCGAATACCCACCGGCGCTTGCGACGATCCCGGACGCGCCGCCTGTCCTCTCGAGTTTGGGCGATGCCGAATTGCTGCAGCGCACCGGCGTCGGTGTCGTCGGCGCCCGCAACGCATCGACGAACGGGCGACGTATTGCGGAAACCCTTGGCCGCGAACTCGCGCAGGGCGGTGTCGCCGTTATCTCCGGAATGGCGCGCGGCATCGACGCGGCCGCCCATGCCGGCGCGCTGGAGGACGGTACGGTGGCCGTGCTTGCGGGCGGCGTCGACAATATCTACCCGAAAGAGAATACAAACCTCTACGAGGCGATCCGCGAACGTGGCGCCATCGTGTCGGAAATGCCGCCTGGTACCGAACCTCAGGCACGGCATTTCCCAACCCGTAACCGCATCATTTCCGGCCTCTCGCTGGGTATCGTCGTGGTCGAGGCGGCGTTGCGGTCCGGATCCCTCATTACCGCACGCCTTGCCGGCGAACAGGGCCGCGAGGTTTTCGCAATCCCCGGCTCGCCGCTCGACCCACGGGCCCGCGGCGCCAACGCCCTGATCAGGAACGGCGCAACCCTGGCTGAGAACGCCGAAGATGTCTTGGAAGGCATCCGACCCATGCTGGATTATCGATTGAGCGAACCCGATATGGCGGGCTTGCAAGACCCCGAGAGTGGCGAGGAAGGCGCGGAGCATGATGCCGCGCGATCGACAATACTCGAATGCCTTGGACCGACCCCGGTCAAAATCGACGAAATCCTCCGCGATACCGACCTGCCGCCGGCAACGGTGTGGATGATCCTTCTGGAGCTAGAACTGGCAGGGCGGCTGGAACGGCAGCCCGGTGGCCAGGTAGCGCTACTGCTCTAGCGCGGCTGTTGCGTGCAGGTAAGAAACGTTTAACGCTTGATTGCCAAACTGCAGCGATACAATGCCATCGATTGGATTAGAGCGATTGACCGTTTGGCGATACCGCCCGGCCGAATTGCGCTAGACACAGCCAAATGTCGACACATAACGAAAAATTGCTTGAATTGGCGATGCAGCGGGCCATCACCGGCAAGGGTGATTTGGCGGCTTCGCTCGCGGAAAATTGCCTAACGCCGGGCGTCGGCCTGACCGGAACGGAGCTGGCGCTCGCGTACGACATCGTACGGATTTTGATCGGATCGGCCGATGTCGGGATTCGCAGGCATTTGGCGGAATATCTGGCCGAGCGGGACGATGTGCCCGAAGACCTCGCCGTATCACTAATTCATGACGATATCGCAGTCGCTTATCCTGTCCTTGTTCACAACCAAACGCTCAGTGACGACATGCTAGTCGATGTTATCGAAAAACGAACCTGCCTACATCGCATGGCGATTTCGATCCGGCGCACGGTAGGCAAGCAAGTATCGGACGCGCTGGTCGCGTGCGGAGATCCCGATGTTGTCGAATCGCTGCTCTACAACAAATCCGCCGTATTCGAGGCAGATACGCTGGAAGAGGTCATCATGGCCTACGGCCATATCAGCGCGCTCCACCTCCCGCTTGTCCGTCGGCGAGAATTATCCGATGAGCAGGCGCGGCGCCTCTCAAACCACGTTGGCGGTTCGCTTCGAAGGCACCTTATGTCGCATTTCGATTTTGAGGCGGAAGCCGTTTAGCGCACCTGTTGAGCCGGAATTTGCGTGCTGGCAATACCCATTCTTTGGTCAAAATCGAGGCGGGATGCCACGCTTAAAGTGCGAAATATTAATTTTCAGACATGCTTAAATAGAAAAAATTATTTGCCCATCGTCATTCAAAGTGTTGACGAACCGAACACACGGTGCCAAGTGTGACACCCGACACAGCATAACGGTTAACCGCCGTCGTATTCCCTGAAAGAAAAATGAGCACCCTGTAATCCCAATGAATGTCGTTGTTGTAGAATCGCCAGCCAAGGCGAAGACGATCAATAAGTACCTGGGGTCGGACTTCCGCGTCCTTGCCAGCTATGGCCATGTGCGGGATTTGCCGCCCAAGGACGGCTCCGTGCGTCCCGACGAAGATTTCTCACTTATCTGGCAAACCGACCCGAAATCGAAGAAGCATCTCGACGATATCGCCGCGGCCTTGAAAGGATCGGGGAACCTCTACCTCGCGACCGACCCCGACCGCGAAGGCGAAGCTATTTCCTGGCACGTGCAGCAACTGCTCGCCGACCGGGACCTCCTCGACGGCGTGGACGTTAAACGGGTCGTGTTTCACGAAATCACCAAGGACGCCGTGCTCGCCGCCATGGCGAATCCGCGCGAACTGAACCGGGAACTGATCGATGCCTATCTGGCACGGCGCGCGTTGGACTATCTCGTCGGATTCACGCTGTCGCCGGTTCTGTGGCGAAAACTTCCGGGTTCGCGTTCAGCCGGGCGAGTGCAATCTGTCGCGCTTCGCCTGATCTGCGAACGTGAAGCGGAGATCGAAGCGTTCAAATCGGACGAGTACTGGACGCTCGAGGCGCAATTCCTTTCCGCCGAGAACAAACCGTATTCGGCGCGGCTCACGCATCTGAACGGCCAGAAGCTTGGCAAGCTGGATATCGCAAACCAGTCAATGGCTAACGACGCCGTGGCGGCGGTCAAGTCGGGCGCGTACAGCATCGCCCGCGTCGAAAAGAAGACGGTGAAGCGAAACCCCTCGCCGCCGTTCACGACCTCGACGCTGCAACAGGAAGCGAGCCGAAAGCTCGGCTTCGGCACAAGCCGGACGATGCAGTTGGCGCAGCGGCTCTATGAAGGCTCCGACATCGGCGGCGAAACCGTCGGTCTCATCACCTACATGCGAACGGACAGCGTTACCTTGAGCGGCGAGGCGATCGCCGGTTCGCGGGCGCTGATCGCGAAGGATTTCGGCGACGCCTACGTTCCGTCGACGCCTCGGGTGTTCAAGACGAAGGCGAAGAACGCTCAAGAAGCGCATGAGGCGATCCGGCCCACCGATTTCTTCCGCCGACCGGGCGAACTCACACATATCCTCGATTCCGATCAGTTGCGTCTCTACGAGTTGATTTGGAAGCGCGCGATCGCCAGCAGCATGGAAAGTGCCGTGCTCGACCAGATGGCGGTCGATGTTACCTCGACGGACAAGGCGATCACGCTCCGGGCGAATGGCAGCACGGTGAAGTTCGACGGCTTCTACAAGCTTTATCGCGAAGGCAGCGACGATGCGGAGCCCAGCGAGGATGGCGACAGGCGCCTGCCCCCGTTGAATGAAGGTGAGAATGCATCGTTGAAGGACGCCGCTGCCGAACAACACTTCACCCAGCCGCCGCCACGCTACACCGAAGCAAGCCTGGTGAAGAAGATGGAGGAGCTGGGCATCGGCCGCCCCTCCACCTACGCTTCGATCCTGAAAGTGCTGCAGGATCGCGATTACGTTCGTCTCGAAAAGCGGCGTTTCACGCCGGAAGATCGTGGCCGCCTGGTTATCGCCTTCCTGAGCAATTTCTTTCGACGTTATGTCGAATACGGCTTTACCGCCGACATGGAAGAGCAGCTCGACGACGTCTCCGGTGGTCGAATCGATTGGAAAAAGGTCCTGCGCGATTTCTGGGGTGCGTTTTCCGGCGCAATCGACGGCACAAAGGATCTCACGATCACGCAGGTGCTCGATACGCTGGACGAAGATCTCGGACCGCATTTCTTTCCGGCCGACGAGACCGGTGACGACAGCGGCACGCGAAAGTGTCCTGGCTGCGAAAACGGCCGCCTGAGCCTCAAGCTCGGCAAGTTCGGCGCATTCATCGGTTGCGCCAACTATCCGGAATGCCGCTACACGCGGCGGTTCGGCGTGGCGGGCGACGAGGACGACGACATGCTTGCCAACGGTCCGCTCATCCTGGGCCAGGAGCCGGATACGGGGCTGGACGTCGCGCTGCGCAAGGGACCGTACGGCATCTATCTGCAGCTTGGCGAGCAATTGCCCAAGGAGAAGGGCAAGAAGGCCCCGCCCAAACCCAAGCGATCCTCCCTTCCAAAGGACATGGCGCCGGACACGGTTACGCTGGAAATCGCCCTGAAACTGCTGTCCTTGCCGCGCGACGTCGGCGGCCATCCGGAAACCGGCGAGATGATTACCGCCGGCCTCGGCCGCTTCGGTCCATACATCAAGCTGGGGCCGAAATACGCGTCGCTCAAGGATGGCGACGATGTTCTGTCGATTGGCCTCAATCGCGCGGTGACGCTGCTTGCCGAATCAAAATCGCGGACCAGCGGCCGGGAAATGGGTACCCATGAAGACAAACCCGTCACGGTGCGGAAAGGCCGTTTCGGCCCTTATGTGAAATGGGGAAAGATAAACGCCACGCTACCGAGCGGTTCGGAAATGGATACCATTTCGCTCGAAGAGGCGGTTGCCCTGATCGTGGCGAAAGCGGCGAAAGCACCGGCTAAAAAGCCGGCCAAGAAGTCCGCGGCGAAAAAGACGGTGAAGAAAAAGCCGGCAAAGAAATCCGCGACCAAACGAAAGACCGCGAAGAAGGCTTCCGCGGAATCGGCGGACGCAAGCGCGGCGGACTAACGGCGTTGGCCACCACTCCACCGATTTCGAAGCGGCAAATACTCGAATTCATCAAAGAAAGCCCGACGCCGGTCGGGAAGCGCGAGATCGCGCGCGCCTTCAACATCCGTGGCGGCGCGCGCATCGCGTTGAAGGCGATCCTGAAGGAATTGCAGGACGAAGGACACCTCGACCGGGGCCGCAACAAACGGGTCCGTCCCGCCGGAGACCTACCACCTGTTCTGGTCGCCGAGGTTATCGGAACCGACAGCGACGGCGAGGTCCTGTGCCGGCCGGTACGCTGGGACGAAAACGACAAAATGCCGGCTATATACCTTAATCCCGGCCGAAACCGCTTCGCCGCGCCGGGACCGCGCGATCAAATGTTGGTCCGCGTCAAGAAAACCGGTCCGGAAGTTTATGAAGCCGAAACGATCCGTCTGCTTGGCAAAGGTCCCTCCGTCATCGTCGGCGTCTTCGAACGACAAGGGACTTATGGAACGATCCGGCCGACCAGCCGCGGCAAGCAGCGGGATATCCGTATCGCCATTGAGAACAGCGAAGGCGCGCGGGACGGTGATGTCGTCGCGATAGAATATATGACCGGCGGGCGCGGCACATCACGGCAGGCGAAAGTCGTCGAGCGGATCGGCCCGATCTCGGATCCCAAGACCTACAGCCTGATCGCCATCCACAGCCGAGAGATACCGGTCGAGTTCGGCGGCGAAGCGCTGGCGCAGGCGGAAGCGGCAGGCTCCATGCCGTTAGGCAAACGGACCGATTTACGTGATTTGCCGCTGATCACGATCGACGGCGCCGATGCGCGCGACTACGACGATGCCGTTTGGGCCGCACCGGATGACGAAATTTCCGGCGGCTGGCGGCTTACGGTCGCGATCGCCGATGTCGCCACCTACGTCAAACCCGGCGACGCGCTGGACAAAGCGGCGGTGGAGCGCGGGACATCCGTCTATTTTCCGGACCGCGTGGTACCGATGCTGCCGGAAGCTCTGTCGAACGGCTGGTGTTCCCTGGTTCCCGGCGAAGACAGGCCTTGCCTTGCTGCCGAGATCAGAATCGATGCGCAGGGAACGATCCGCAGCCACAGATTCCTACGCGGCCTGATGCGTTCCGCAGCGCGCTTGACCTATGAACAAGTTCAGGAGGCCCGGGACGGAACGCCGGACGACCTGACGGAACCGTTGCTCAAATCCGTTATCCGGCCGTTGTACGGGGCGTATGAAGCGCTGTCGCGCGGCCGCGACAAGCGCGGCACGCTGGACCTCGATCTTACGGAACTGCAGATAGCGCTGGGCGAAGACGGCCAAGTCACCGCGATCGAGCCGCGAGCGCGCCTCGACAGCCATCGGCTGATCGAGGAATTCATGATCACCGCCAACGTCGCCGCGGCCGAGAGCCTTGAAAGCAAGGGCGCGCCGGTCATGTACCGGGTCCATGAGCCACCCTCGCCCGACAAGCTTGAGGGTTTGCGCCAGTCCCTCGCCTCGCTCGGTTACAAATTGCAGCGTGGCAATGCGATCCGGCCGATCCACCTAGCGGGCCTGTTACGGCAGGCCGCCGAAAGCGGACATGTGGACTTGGTGAACAGTCTGGTACTGCGCAGTCAGTCCAAAGCGGTCTACAGCCCCGAAAACGAGGGTCATTTCGGGCTTGCGCTGCAGCGCTACTGCCACTTCACCTCGCCGATACGGCGCTATCCTGACATCCTCGTCCACCGCGCCTTGATCGCGGCTCATGGGTTGGGCGAAGGCGGATTACCGGACGGCGAGGCCGACCGGTTTACCGATCTCGGCGAGAAAACGTCGATGACCGAACGCCGCGCCGAGGCCGCCGAACGCGAAGCTAAAGACCGCTACGTCACCGCGTTCCTGTCGGACAGAGTCGGTGCGCGGTTCCAGGGCCGGGTCAGCGGCGTCACGCGGTTCGGTCTCTTCGTAACCTTGGACAAGATCGGCGCCGACGGATTGATCCCGATCAGCACGCTGCCGCACGATTATTACGATCACGACGAAATTGAGCACAGATTGGTCGGCCGGGACAGCGGCCTGACCTACACGCTGGGCGAAACGGTACAGGTCGCGCTGCGGGAAGCGAACATCAATACGGGAGGACTGGTTTTCGAAATGATCGAAGGCGGCGCGCAGCTTGACCGCGACAAACGCCCGGCCAGAAAACCGGACCGCCGAGGCAGGCAATATCGCAAGAGCCATCGCGGGCGGCGCTAGCGTGAGACTATGGAATTTCGATCGCCGACTGTCTAGTTTCGACAGTAGGATGAGATCTGATGAACGATGATCCACGAAAAAGCATTACCGCAACGTTTTAAACCGCAGTCCGGCCCGTCCTCGAATTGTGTGCGAGGACTGCTGCGGTGCATCGGGTTGGCCTTGTTTATCGGCCTCGCCGCTTGCGCGGCTACGACGCCACCGCCACCGCCCACCGTCGAGAAGCCCGCCGAAAAAACCGAAGTCGCACGGATGTTCGCGACGATTCTCGACAACGTCCACAAAATGTATCTCGACGAGTTCCCGGTAGCGAAGCTGGCGGTCTCCGGACTATCCGGGCTTAAGAAACTCGAGCCCGCTGCCGCCATTCGGAGCGGCGACAACCGCATCGAACTTTTGATCAACGGAACGGCGATCGGGTATATCGCCCCGCCGCAGGGGAACGACGCGGACAGCTGGGCGTCTGCGATCGAAGAACTTATCGAATCCGGCCGCAA
Source organism: uncultured Rhodospirillaceae bacterium (assembly GCA_964386465.1). Lineage (GTDB taxonomy): Bacteria > Pseudomonadota > Alphaproteobacteria > UBA8366. The sequence goes on along the minus strand of CAYLTU010000041.1, from coordinate 5,476 downwards.
GGTGTCGACCAAGCTCGCCGAAGCCGAGATCGAAAAGATATATCAGGTAACGATCGATTCCATTTTAACCGACCTTGACCGCTACACCCGCTACGACGGGAAACTGGCCGGACGACGGAATCGCGAAACAAGGGAGGGTTTCGGCGGAATTGGCGTTTCAATCGTTCGTCACGACGACGGCGTTCTAATCAAAACGGTAACGTCCGATCTTCCAGCCAGTCGCGCCGGCGTCATTCCAGGCGACATTTTCGTAAATGTCGATGGCACGCCTTTGCGCGGACTCTCGCTGCGGCGCAGCGTACGCCTGCTGCGCGGACCGCACGGCAAACCAGTCCAGGTGACCGTACAGCGGGAACATCAAGCCGACCCTATCGTCCTGACGATCTCACGCACGCGAATCATACCCGCAACCGTCCATTACCAGGCGCGCAAGGGGTACGCCTATTTGCGGATGACGGGGTTCAATCAGGACACCACGGCGGAATTGCGGCAACATGTCAAAAAGGCCGTTCGGGAATTCGGCGGAGCGCTCGACGGGCTCGTGATCGACCTGCGGGGCAATCCGGGGGGCTTGCTGGACCAGGCGGTGAGCGCGGCGGATTTATTTCTTCAAGAAGGCCGGATCAGCACGACCCGCGGCCGCCACCCTGATAGCCTGCAGCTCTTCGACGCTTCCGTCGGCGAGATTGCCCAGGATATCCCAATCGTCCTTCTGGTAAACGGCGCCTCTGCGTCCGCGTCGGAAGTGCTCGCCGCGGCGCTGCAGGACCACGGCCGCGCTGTTTTGATCGGCAGCAGCAGCTTCGGTAAAGGCACGGTGCAGACGGTTATTCGCCTGCCGAATGAAGGCGAATTGATCCTTACCTGGGCGCGCCTGCATTCGCCCCTGGGCTTTGACCTCAACCGCATCGGCGTCGTGCCGACGCTGTGCACCAGCGGTGAGAAAGAGATAGCAGCCGTTCTCGATCGAAGCTTTGGCGGTTCGACATCGCGACGCCAGCTCGCGGCAAGCTTGCCGGCGACGAACGAAACGCGCGCGACGGCCGGGAAGCGGTGTCCCTGGCAACCGCATGATGGCGACGACGTTGACATCGCGGTCGCAAAGCGGATTCTTGAAAAACCGGAACTCTACAAACACGCGTTGGGCCGCTCCGCGCCGACCGCGGGGAGTTAGCAGCCTGCCCGATCATCGCCGCACATCACAGCTGCCGAAGCGTCCCGTCCATCCCAAAGACGCCGCAAGCGTCGTGTTGCTACGCGGGTCCCGTTCAGACCCCGAAGTCCTGCTTGGACGCCGCCGGCTGAATGCCCGGTTCATGCCCGGAATCTATGTCTTTCCGGGTGGCAGCGTCGATCGCGCGGACTACCGCCACGCAAATTCGGCGTCGATCCGGGACGATGTGCTGACGAAACTTGTACGGCATTGCCCGGCGGAACGCGCGCGCGCGCTGATCTGGGCCGCGCTGCGGGAAACCTGGGAAGAATCAGGCCTCCTAATCGGGCAACCGGGTCCCATCGAGCATGCCGACTTGTCCGACCTTCATCGTGCGTATGCGAACTCCGGCATGACGCCGACGACCGATGGCCTCGACTATATCGCACGCGCGATTACCCCGACGCGGAGCCCGATCCGTTTCAACACTCGTTTCTTCCTGATCGACGGCTCAAACGCCGCCGGTAGTCTGCGCCATACCAGCGAGTTGGAGGATATCGGTTGGCGGCATGTGTCGGAGGCGATGAGCGCACTCGATCTCATGAATGTGACAAGCTTCGCGTTGCAGGAAGCGATGACGTTGTGGCGGGAAAACACCGCCCCCGACCCAACCCGTCGAGTCGCCCGCCTGTCGACACGCGTAAACGCTAGGTTGATAGCGCTTGAATAGGCTTGACTTGCGATCAACGGGCGCTACTGTGCCGCCGTCGCGAATGGCGCAGCAAGATAAGAAGCAGGACGGAAGATCATGGCGAAACCGAGCACGATTTTGATCAAAATGGTCAGTTCGGCGGATACCGGCTACTACTACGTGACCAAGAAAAATCCGCGTACGCAGACTGAAAAGCTCGAAATGCGGAAATACGACCCGGTTGTCCGCAAACACGTGGTGTTCAAGGAAGGCCGCATCAAGTAGGCTTCCGCCACGGAACAGCCGCGCAGGCAACAGCGCGGTAAAAAAACAAGCCGCTCACACGAGCGGCTTTTGCGTTTTTCGAGGCGGCAAATTTACCAACCTTCAGGCTACACCCGCCGCCGGCGCATCCGGCTCGGCGACCGTCACATCCTGAAATCCGTCCTCGAGCCGAAGGACAGCCCGGTTTCGGCCACTGCGTTTCGCGGAAAACAACGCTTCATCCGCGCGGCGGAGAAGATCCGCCGTCGTTTCATCTACCAATCTCGCTTCCGCAACACCGATGCTTATAGTGACGTTCACTTCGTCCGCCGACCGCGAGATTGCGAAGGGCTTGCTCGCGATATCGGCGCGCAGGCGTTCAGCGACCACACAAGCGATCCCGATTAACGTATCGGGCATGACGACTACGAATTCCTCGCCCCCATATCGGGCAACGGTATCGAAACTCCGCAAATTATGCGTCACGCGGCGCGCCAGTTCCTGCAGAACTTCGTCGCCAGCGGCATGACCGTAGGCATCGTTGATGGCTTTGAAGAAATCGATATCGAACATCATCAGTGACATCGGTTTTTCGGCGACGCTCATTCGCTCGATCTGACCGTCGACATGCGCGTTCAGATAACGGCGATTGTACAGCCCCGTTAGGCTATCAGTCAGCGCCATTTCGATACTGCGCTCATAGGTCTCGCGCAGGCGACCGTGATAACGCCAGCGGCGGATCTGCGTTCGCGCGCGCGCCAAGAGCTCGTTGCGATCGATCGGCTTAATCAGATAGTCATTGATACCAAGGTCGAACCCCTTGGCGAGCCGCTCGACCTGGTCTTCCTCGACGACCAGCAAGATCGGAATTTGCCGGGTCCGCTCCGCGGACCGCAACCGCGAGCACAGGCGTAGGGAATCCTGTTCGCGCAAGTTCAAATTGACGATTATGAGATCGAATTCGCGCTTCATGGCGTACTCGAACATCGCCTCGACCGTTTCGGTCGCGATGACGATATCGTCGTCCTGGCGCAGCGTCTCGACGACCTTGTTGGCATCGACTTCGTTGTCGTCCAGCACAAGCACGGCAGCTTCCGTAGCGTCTACATCCATAAGCGAAGTCTCATCGCGCAAGACACCGAGCTGACCGGTTGTCTGCTCACGCATCCGCCACTCGTCCATCATCATTTTCAAGCGAACGAGCGAGCGAACGCGCGCGAAGAGCGCCGTATCGTTCACCGGTTTCGTCAGGAAGTCATCCGCACCGCATTCGATCCCACGCACCCGATCGGCCGCGTCCGACAATGCGGTAATCATCACGACCGGGATATGCATGGTTTCGGGATTTTGTTTAATGTGCTGGCAGACCTCGAAACCGTCCATGCCCGGCATCATGACATCGAGAAGGACGATGTCAGGAGGCTGCGTGTCAATGATTTCGAGCGCACTCGGCCCGTCATTTGCCGTCAGAACGTCAAAATACTCGCTTGTCAGCTTCGCTTCCAGAAGCTTGACGTTCGGCAGCAGATCATCGACGACGAGGATTCGCGCGGACATTTTCCATTAGCTCAAAAAGCGATCGACAGTCGCCAAAAAATTCGAAACCGAGATCGGTTTCGCGATGTAGGCTTCGCAGCCACCTTCCCGGAACTTCTCTTCATCGCCCTTCATGGCGAAAGCGGTGACGGCAATGACCGGGATCTCCTTTAAATCGTCGTCTTCTTTCAGCCATTTCGTCACTTCCAGTCCAGAAACCTCCGGTAGCTGAATATCCATCAGAATCAAGTCGGGTTTCTCGCTCCGCGCCATTTTCAGCGCTTCCATCCCATAGCGCGTCTGAAGGATTTCATATCCCTGCGATTCGAGCAGATCATGAAACAGCTTCATATTTAGTTCGTTATCTTCAACGATAAGAACGGTTTTCGACATCATTGAGCCCGAATGAATACCTATGAATGCAGCGTTATATTAGCTTACGCGCGATTAAGATTGTCTGAAGATTGGCGATACGCCAACCTTTCTTGTTAAGAATATGCTTATTCATACAGAATGTCATGATTCGTTGAATTTATTGCTAAATTTCGATCTTACGTCGGACAGTTATCAAGGCGGAAGTTAACATGGACCGGGAAGGAATGGATACCGTTTAATGCGCATAGGCGTCGACGTTGGAGGCACGAAAATCGAAGCGGCAGCGATGGATTCTGACGGTGAATTGGTCGTCCGCGAGCGGATTCCTACACCCATGAACGACTACCCCGGCGCGGTCGAATCGATTGCCGCCCTCGTCGAAGAGATCGAGGGAAGGATCAGTCAGCGCTGTTCCGTTGGTTTCGGTATACCCGGTACTATTTCGCCTGCCACGGGACTTGTGAAGAACGCGTTTAATTCTCCTTTCAACGGACACTCGCTGGACCGCGATCTTAAAACACGGCTAGACCGCCCCATACGCCTGACGAACGACGCAAACTGTTTTGCCTTGTCGGAAGCAATCGACGGCGCCGCAGCGGGCGCGGCAACGGTATTCGGCGTCATTCTCGGCACCGGCTGCGGCGGCGGCATCGTCATCGACGGCAAAGTTCTGACAGGCGCGAATGCGATCGGCGGCGAATGGGGGCATAACCCCTTGCCATGGATAGATCCCTCCGAACGGCCTGGCCTACCCTGCACTTGTGGGCTGACTGGCTGCATTGAAACATACCTTTCCGGAACCGGATTCGCCGCCCATCACAAGATCGAAACCGGTTCCTATCTCTCGCCCCGGGAAATCGCCGCCGCCGCCGCTGCCGGGGACGCGGCCTGCGCCGACAGCATGACCCGCTACGAAAATCGGTTGGCGCGCGCACTGGCCAGCGTTATCAACCTGATCGATCCCGAGATCATCGTTCTCGGCGGCGGCGTCTCAAACATCAAACGCTTGTACGCCAACGTTCCTGGCCTGTGGTCAAAATGGGTGTTTTCGGACCGTGTCGACACGAAACTGGTTTCGCCGGCCTACGGCGACTCGAGTGGCGTCCGCGGCGCGGCGTGGCTTTGGCCCGACGGCTGTTCGCCGTAATGACCGGGGCGACGGCGCTATGCCGGGACTGTCTGGACCTGTTCGAAAGCGACGTGGAAGAATTGCGTTGTCCCAATTGCCGGTCGCCCCGCGCTATATCGCATCCGGAGCTTACCGACCTGGCCATTGCGCATATCGATTGTGACGCCTTTTACGCGTCGATCGAAAAACGCGACGACCCGTCACTGAAGGACCGGCCGGTCATAGTCGGCGGTGGTCACCGGGGTGTCGTCTCCGCTGCTTGCTACGTCGCGAGGCTATACGGCGTTCGTTCGGCCATGCCGATGTTCAAGGCTCTGAAAGCTTGCCC